>JAYSVZ010000283.1:0-2049 GCA_043718305.1 Planctomycetota bacterium
CTCCAGCAGCCTCCCAACGCTCGGGTTCCTTGAGGCGACGGCGGACAAGGAGAGACAGGAGGGCGGGAGCTGTCCCGATCAGAAACATGGTTCGCCAACTTGTTCCAGCCATGCCGATCAGTGCCGCAGTGATATTCCCCACAGCGGAGAGCGCTTGGAGCAGTCCGAGAGCATGGGGACGGGCGCGGTTCGGCATGACTTCGGCGACTAAGGCGACACCGACGGCGAATTCACCACCGACTCCTAATCCGGTCAGGAACCTCCACAGACAGAAGTCCCAGAAACCTCGCGAAAACGCACTCATCCCCGTGAAAACAGAGTACACGACAATCGTGGCCAACATCGTTTTCACCCGCCCCCACTTATCTCCCAGAACTCCAAAAATCAGCCCCCCCGTGGCCCAGCCAATTAGGAAGATCGAAGTCGCGTAGCCTCCATGAGCCCCTCGCTTGGTGATGGTCGCTTTCTTGTCGGCCTTCAGCCGGTCTGCTTTTGCCGCATCTGTTTCGATCGCCGGAGCAGGCGTCTCGATGGCCGGGATCAAGTCGATCATCGCCAGCGGACGGGCCAGCGTGAACAATTGCTGATCCATCGTGTCAAACAGCCACCCCAGCGCCGAGACGACAAACACAAACCAGTGATACCGGTTCAGCGACTTGTACCACGGCCCCGACTCGGTGGCTTCAGTGGTGAGCGGGGCGGGAGTGTCCGAGTCGTGGAACCCATGCATGGGGCGATCCTGGTGAGTCGTGTCAGACGGGAAGCATCAATGAAACCACATGATAGCCGGACTGGGCAGGCGGATGAAGGTCCGATGACTCAATCGCCGGGCTGGCCCGTTTGTCACAATGAATTTCGACAGACCTGTCTCCTCTCGCAAACGCAGTCCTTCCAAGGTGTTGGTCGCAGAATGGGGGCCGCAAGAAACTCAAGAAACGCAAAAAGAAGAGTGGGCCTCCGTCTTGCGTTTTTTGAGTTTCTTGCGGCCCACTCTCCGTCACCGGTCGATAGGGTCTCGGCCCCCAGCTGCGTTTGGGTTGCGGCCCGAGACGGCGCTGTGGCTCCGGAGTTCCTTCTGCAAGGTGACACACTGGCCAGCCGTGGCCTGAATCGCCGGGAGAATCACCCGCAGTCCCGCCTACGCCACGATTTCATCGATCAGTGACCAACCACAGCTCCCAGTGTTACGATACAACAACTCCCGTCCCTCCTCCGGAACCTTGCATGGCGACCGAACTTCGTGTCGAACAGGTGACCAAGTCTTACCCCGCTGCGGACGGAGAGGTTTCCGTGTTACGTGGCGTCGATCTCCGGGCAGTGGCGGGAGATTCACTTTCGATCGTCGGGCCCTCGGGGTCGGGAAAGAGCACGCTCCTCTACATGATCGGGGCGTTAGAGACGCCGACTGCCGGGCAGATTCTGATTGACGATCAGAACCCGCATCAGCTTTCCCTCGACGATCAATCGCGGTTTCGAAACAGCGTCGTGGGGTTCGTGTTTCAGGATCATCACCTGCTCCCTCAATGCACGGTGTTAGAGAATGTTCTGATCCCGACGCTGGCATCTGCGGGAGCTGGACCATCGGAAGAGGCCCGTGCTCGGCAACTGTTGGAGCAAGTGGGCCTCGCCCACCGGTTGACCCACTTGCCATCGCAACTCTCGGGCGGCGAGCGTCAGCGGGTGGCTGTCTGCCGGGCGATGATCAATCAGCCCAAGATCCTCCTGGCGGACGAACCGACGGGCAATCTCGATCGCCGCACAGCGGAAACGATCGGTGACCTGCTCCTGGAAATGTCCCGCGAGGCGGCGGCGATCCTGCTCTGCGTGACGCACAGCTCAGACCTGGCAGCCCGGTTTGCGAGGCGGTTTGAACTGCGCGATGGGAAGCTGGAAGAGAGCCGTTAAGGCTCCGATAAGCGAGGCACAGTATTTGTAAGAATGCTGACCAATGGCCACTGAAAACGGAAGCCCCTTTCGGTTGCGGCAGGGCCGCCCCGGGTGAATCGATCTTCAATCCTTTGCGGCTCGGTTCCGGCCCGATTACCATGG
>JAYSVZ010000284.1:0-5860 GCA_043718305.1 Planctomycetota bacterium
GAAGGCGGACGTGAAGACTGAGACGAAGCCGTAGCGCGGGGCCGGATACCTACGAATTCCGCGACCGCCGGACGGGCCAAAGGGGCTCGTCCTTTCTGCACATCGTGTTCCTGCCTCCGAATCCCAGTAGGAATGGCCAGGGAAGCTGGATTTCAACGCAAAGTCGCGAAGGCGCAGAGTCGCCAAGGAAGAGGCCGGCCTGATCCGGGGGTTGCTTCTCCGGGGGGGGGCTTTACGGGCAGGAATCTCGTGAAGATCGAGGCTTTGCGGGGATGACGTACTCCTCATCCCATCCCGGAGGGATCTGAGAAATTAGCCGGTGGTTGAGCGCCAGCGACACCACCGGAAAACGATCCCGAAGCTGGCCGCATCCCGGAGGGATGCCAGAATCTCACAGCCTCGAGAACCGGCGTTCTGGCATCCCTCCGGGATGCAATCACGGGCCGAGCTGGGAACCGGTGGTGTCGCTCCGCTCAACCACCGGCTAATTTCTAAGACCCCTACCGGGGTCGGGCAGACAGACATTCGCTCTCCATCGACGGGTGGCCGGAATTCGCGACTTCCCCCTTGGCGACTCTGCGCCTTGGCATCTTTGCGTTGTCCATCTCCGAGTTGTGTAGAAGGGGCGGGCCAAAGGGGCCCGTCCTACGGGGTTATGGGTGACGGTCGGAGCAACCGCCTTCGGTTGTCTCGCCGACGGGGGGCAAATCGGCGACAATGCTGGGTGCCGTCGTTGCTCACTCCGTCGAAAGCTCCCTGCCCTATGGCCCGTCGTCGAACCGATCTCGTTGTCCCTCATGGCTTTACTGATGAGCCAGACTTCACGCTCCGCGTCCCGGATGCGGAGTTCTTGCTGCTGCAAGAAGTCACCGAACTCGAAGTCGAGTCGGCGTTGTGTACCTCGCTCGGTCGCGGGCAGTTCGCCGCACACCTGGCCCAGCTCGATCCGCAGTCCAAGGTGACTTGCTTCTTTCTCGACCGCTTTTTGGCCGATGACACGATCAGCTATCACGAGGGAAAGGTTCCCAACTTGCGGATCGTGTGCGATGTTGACCTGCCGCCGGAGCCGGTCGAGTTTGCCGCCCTTCCGATCAGCATTAAGGGCGAGGCGGAGCTGAACCGAGACTATTTGCAGCAGATGCACGCCCGGCTGGTCCCCGGCGGAATGTTGCTCGCGGCGGTGGACAACAAGGAGGACACCTGGTTGTGCCACGAGTTGGAGAAGATCTTTCGCAGCATCGCCCGGATGCAGAAGAAGCGGGGGGTGGTCTACCGCTGCGTGAAGGAAGGGGAACTGAAGCGGCCGCGCGATCTGCGGTGCGAGTTTGCTTTTCGCGATGAGGGTCGGCTGATTCATGCGGTGACGCGGCCCGGCGTCTTCAGCCACCGCAGCATCGATCTCGGTGCGCGGGCGATTCTCGAAACGATGGAAGTTCGTCCGGGCGACAAGGTGCTCGATATGGGGTGCGGGGCGGGCGTGATTGCCTTGGCCGCCGCCCAGCGGGCCGAGGGAGTCCGGGCGGTGGGCGTCGACTCGACCGCTCGGGCTGTGCAGTGTTTGGTCGAGGGAGCGGCGCTGAATGGCCTGAGCAACGTGACAGCACTCGTTGATGCGGCAGGGGACATTCCCGACCCCGGGACGTTCGATCTGGTGGTCGGTAACCCGCCGTATTACTCGCACTACAAGATTGCGGAGATCTTCTTGCAAGCGGCCCGCCGAGCCCTCAAACCGGGCGGGCGGGTGCTGATGGTCACGAAGAAAACCGACTGGTTCACCGCCCGCATGACACAATTGTTCAAGGACATCGCGGTTCAGGAGGCGCGGGGGTACAAGATCGTCACGGCCGTGCAAAAGTAGGGCGGCCTTAACACCTTCTTCACGCGAGCCTCATCATTGATACCGACAACTCGATTTCCTCGATGGCTCCGAATCTCACCCCGAAAAAATTGACTTCGAATTTCTGGACGGGTATTGTTGCCTGTGCAAGAGGTCGGCAGCCGATACGACCCACAGACGGGTCGAAGCAGTCAAAGGAATGATCCATGTTGGGGCAGCTTGTCCCGGTCGGGGGTGGAGACCCCATCCCCCTCCTGAAGGCCACCCTACTCGTCGGACGACGCAGTAGTTGCGATATCGTTTTAGATTTCCCCAATGTTTCCTCGCAACATTGCGAATTGAACTTCACGAATGGCTACTGGCAGATTCGCGATCTGGGCAGCTCGAACGGCGTCAAAGTCAACGGAGAACGGGTCGATACGAAGTTCCTTCAACCCGGCGACATGGTCGAGTTTGCCAAGCACAAGTTTCTGGTGAATTTCGCTCCCGGTGCGGAAGCACCACCTCCGGAAGAGAAAAATCCGTTCGCCATGGGGCTGCTGGAAAAGGCCGGACTGGAAAAGCGGCGGTCCGATCGCGATCGTTACCGTCGCGAGGCTCCAGCTCCCGCTCCTCCTCAGCGGAATTTCACCGCTGAGGAAGAGGACGCCACCCGCTGGCTGACGGACGAGGAATGATGTGACGGACGACCCCCAGCGCAAGATCCGCGTCCGGTTTCGCAAAAACCGTGGCTCCCGCACGCGGGATGGTGACCTTACACACCGCGACCCGGACGAACTGGCCGACCTCGTCTCCGATGAGCGACTCTCCGGCAAAGGGGATTTGACCCGCCACCGAACGGTCATGGGGAGTACGACCAGCGGTGCCGCCCCCGTGATCGATGTCGATCACGAGGGGTGCGTCGAGGGCCGCGTTCTGTGGGCGGTGGGGGCGAACCATAGCTGTGTCCAGGTGGCCGATGGGCGGCAGTTTGATTGCACGCTCCGCCGCGTTGTGCGGACGATGGAGCGGCGCTCACGAAATGCCGTGGCGGCTGGTGACCGGGTCATCATCCGGACCTCCAGTGAGACGGCCGGGGTCATCGAGCGGATCGAACCTCGGCGTTCGACTCTGACCCGCGAGGTCGGTCGCACGGCGCAGATCATCGTCGCGAACGTCGATCAAGCGGTGATCGTCGCCTCGGCCAGTGATCCACCACTCAAGCCGCCGCTCATCGACCGGTTTCTGGTCAGCTGTGGCGTGGGAGGCGTCCGCGGGATCGTCTGCATCAACAAGGCCGACATGATCGAACCGGTGAGCCTGCAGCCGTTGATCGGTCAGTATGCTCGAATTGGATACGAGGTGCTGCTCACGAGTGCCTCGTCGGGAGCGGGGATTGAACGCTTGCGACAACTCATGACGGGGAAATCGAGCGTCTTCACCGGCCAAAGCGGCGTCGGAAAGTCATCCCTCCTGAACATGGTCCAGCCCGGTCTGGGACTGCGAACGGCCACCGTCAGCGGCGACACCGGGAAAGGCCGCCATACGACACGCGTGGCCGAACTGATCCCGCTCCTCTGCGGCGGTTGGATGGTCGACACCCCGGGCATCCGACAGTTCCGCTTGTGGTCAGTCGACACCGAAGATGTCGAGGCGTACTTCCCCGAGTTCCGCCCGTGGGTCGCCTACTGCAAGTTCGCGGACTGCACGCATACGCACGAGTCAGGCTGTGCGGTGCTGTCGGCGGTGAAGCAAGGGTTGATCTCGGCCTTGCGGTATGAGAGTTACATGCGGATTCGTGAGGGGGATGAAGAGGAGTCGTGAGGACCGATCGAATGCCCCCGCCACGCTCAGACTCGGGGGTTGGAGTCCAGGCTTTAGCCTGTCCGGAGCAGCCTCAAGGCTGGACTCCAACCCCCAGCTTTAGCGTTGACGAGGCACTGATCATTTCGCGGACTCTGGTTCCAACGCCCCCACCCTCGGCTGCGTCTTGCCAAAAACAACGAGTGGCAGGCGAATCTCGCGGTTGTCCGGGTCGTCGGTGGTGATGATGACCCACCCGTCTTGTTTCAGGGCTGAGACCCGTCCGGCACAAACGATCTCGATCGGCGAGCGGCGCTCCCCATCGATGCCAGTCACGGCTTCGCCCAGCGTCGCGACGACATCGGCCAGCGGGACGCGTGCGGGGCCACTGGCGAGTGTCGTGACGCCGGTCACTTGAGCGGGTTTGTCGCGGTAGTCGATCACGTCGACGACTCGCGAATCGGCCTCGCCCGTCAGTTGATAAAAGTAGAGTTCGTTCGGTGTCACGGTCAGCTTCTTTTTCGGGAGCGTGACTTGATAGTTCAGCGTCTCGGTGCGGGCCTGGCCATCGTTGTAATGCAGGACGACATTGAGATCCTTGGTCCCCGGGGCCTCCTTCGCCGGACGGATCCCGACCGCCAGGACACCAACCTGCCCCGGAGCGAATTCCTCACACTCGACATAGGCCCCCCGCCCGTTCAGCGTCACAATCTTGGGCGTCAGACAACCACAACTGGGGGTGCTGCCGGTGATTTTGACCGGTCGAGAACTGTGGTTTTCGAAGATGAAATGGGCCTCGATCTTCCGGTTTCGTTCAAAGGCATCTTCATCATGCCGGATGGAATAGGTGTCAAAGATCAGGGCCGGACGAGGCTCGCCTTGGACACCAGGTAGCATCCGCGCGGAACCAATCGACGACAGCAGAGACAGCAGCGCAGGCAGGCACAACAGCCCCGCATAGAGCCATCGCCCCTGCAGGAGTGTTGTCGAGGTCGAGGTTTGCGGCTGGTTCATCGGGCTCTCGATGTGGAGAGGGTGCTGCTCGGCAAGGATCCGAGTGGACAACGATATAACCGACTCCCTTTCACAGCCACAAGACCGGTTTCAGGCGGTCAGCCCGATTGAGTGCAACACGCAATCGCGACGGCCCCTCTAAAAACCCGCTGCGTGAGCGAGGGCGAGCGTCTCGGATGCGTCGCGGGGTCGCTGCAGCCCAAGAAGGGGAGCGCAATCATCATCGGTCTCGCACGACCACACAGCCCCGCCATTGAGTTCGTTGACCGCTTGCTCCTACACTCCCCGTCGACCCACTCCATTCTCGACTGAAACCGCATTCCCCATGGCTGACAAAGGCAACCCCAGCAAGATCGAGGAACTCAAGCTCACGAGCAACTTCCTCCGTGGCACCATCGCCCAGGAAATGGCCGATGTCAGTGTCCCCAGCGTCTCCGAGGAGAGTGCCAACCTCCTCAAGACCCACGGCACCTATCAGCAGGACGACCGCGATCACCGGGGCGGCGAGAAGGTCTACAGCTTCATGGTCCGCACCCGCGTCCCCGGCGGAAAGCTCTCCTCAGCTCAGTTCTTGGCCGAACTCGACCTGTGCGATCAGTATGGAGACGGCTCGCTCCGCATTACCGACCGCCAGGGATTTCAACTGCATGGGGTCGTGAAGACGAACCTCAAGGACGCCATTCGCGGCATCAGCCAGGCCAAGCTGACGACGCTGGCGGCCTGCGGAGATGTGTGCCGCAACGTGATGTGCTGCCCCGCTCCGATCAAGAACAAGCCCGCGTTCGCTGAAATGCAGTTGCTCTCCGATCAACTGGCCGAACACTTCCGCCCGCGCTCGAACGCCTATTACGAAATCTGGCTGAAGGACGGCGAGTCGAGCGAACTGGTCCACAGCAGCGGGCCGGAGAGCGAGCCGATCTACGGGGCGACCTACCTGCCTCGTAAGTTCAAGATCGGCATCGCCCTCCCCGAGGACAACTGCATTGACATCTACACCCAGGACATGGGGTATCTCGCAGTCGTTGAGGATGAGAAGATTGTTGGCTACAACCTGCTCGTTGGCGGCGGGATGGGGATGACCCCAGCCAAGAAGACGACCTTCCCAGCCCTGGCGAAGCAGATGGCGTTCATCACTCCCGAGCAGGCGATCCCCGTCGGCGAAGCCGTGGTCAAGGTGCAGCGTGACTTCGGCAACCGCACCGACCGCAAGCAGGCCCGGCTCAAGTA
>JAYSVZ010000285.1:0-5853 GCA_043718305.1 Planctomycetota bacterium
CTGCGAAGATCGACCACCGCGAGTTCTTCCACGACTTCCTGCGGCGGGTGTTCACGCTGCGAAGGAAGCACCTGCGAGCGGCCCTGGCCACGGTCTACAAGGGCCACATCGAGAAGCCGCAGATCGTGGAACTGCTGCAAGGCATGGGCTTCGGCGAGAACGCCCGCGCCGAGGAGATCGACGTGGCCACTCTGGTTGAACTCTCCAACCGTCTGGTCCGGCTGATCGGGACCGCGTGCCTGAATGCGGACGCGAAGTAGAACGGAATTCATTCCGTTCCGGCGATACGCTCTACGCATCATCCCCCGTCTCACCCGGCTCGACGTGAATCAGCACACTGGTCAGGCTCGGAATCTCGGACTTCAGAATTGACTTAACCTTCCCCGCCAGAGCATGGGCCGCGCGAATCGTCAGCTCGGGATCGACATGGAGATGCATGTCGAGGTGGTAGCCGGGACCGCTTTTGCGCACGAAGACTTTCTCGATCACCCAGACACCGTCCACGCCTTTCGCGACTGTGACCACTCGGTCGACCATGTCGTGGGCGGCTGCATCCAGCAACTCACTCAAGGCGGGCCGGCTCAAATGCCAGGCGGTCATGAGGATCACTCCGCTGGCCAGAATCGCCGCGACCTCGTCGGCAAACACCAGCGACTCGATGTGGAACCAGCGCGGACCCCAGACCGCGAGAGACACCCCCACAAATGCGGCCATGGAGGTGATCGAATCCGATCGATGATGCCAGGCATCCGCTCGGGCCGCGTCGGAGTTGAACTCGTCTGCCCCTCGCATGACGAATCGGAACAGGATTTCCTTCACCGCAATCACAGCCACCAGCACGATCAGCGTCCAGGCTGCGGGAGGCTGATGCGGGATCACAATTTCATGGAGTGCCTTCGCGGCGATGAACAGTGCCGCCGCAACGAGCAGCACTCCCACTCCCAGCGAGGCCAAAGCTTCGGCCTTACCGTAGCCATAGGGATGATCCTTGTCCGGGGGCTTGGAGGCGACTCGCAACGCCTGCCACACCAGGACCGAGCCGACAGTGTCCGCCAGCGATTCGATCGCATCGGCCACCAAAGCCGTCGATTGCCCCGACACCCCAGCTACCAGCTTCAGCACGGCCAGCATGATGCTGGCAAAGAAGCCGACGATGGTGTTTCGTTGGAGGTCTGTGGAGGGCATGTTTGACCATCCGGAAAAGCCCCGCCGCCGGGTGGCGTGTTGTTGGACACGCGAGGGACGGAATCAATTCCGTTCGACACCCGCTTACCCCTGCGCCGCCACGAACTTCGCAATCGCCGCGTAGTCGCCCTTCAGTGACTGATACAAGTGGGCATACAGCGGGTAGGCCGCGTCGTAGAGCTTCTTGGTCTTGGGGTCCGGTTGCCAGGAGTCGGTGACTTTGATCGTCGCGTCGCAGGCTTCGACGATGGTTTTGTAGGCTCCGGTGCCGACCGCAGCTAGCAGCGCCACTCCGAAGGCTGGGCCTTCGCTGGCGTTGATGGTGGCGGTCTTCACACCGTAGATGTCGGCTTGCAGTTGCCGCCAGAAGGCACTTCTCGCCCCACCGCCGGAGAGGCGGACTTCCTTCACTGGCACCTTCATCTCCTGGATGATTTCGAGGCAGTCTCGCATTGCGAACGTCGCCCCCTCAATGACCGAGCGGGCCATGTGAGCGCGCGTGTGACGCAGGCTCAAACCAATCCACGCGGCACGCGCGTACGGGTCGGCGTGCGGGGTTCGCTCGCCGGTCAGGTACGGCAGGAAGAACAACCCCTCGCTCCCCGCCGGGGCCTGTTGAGCCTGATTGACGATGATCTCATACGGGTCTTGCCCGAGAGTCTTCGCCACAGCGGCCTCGCACTGGCCGAGTTGATTGCGATACCACTGCAAACTCCCCCCCGCCGACAGCACGCAACCCATCATGTGCCACTTGCCGCGCACGGCGTGGCAGAAGGTATGCACGCGCCCCTCGGGGTCGATCTGCACCTCATCGCTATGCGCGAACACGACCCCACTGGTCCCCATCGTGGCCGAGAGAACTCCTTTGCGGACGATCCCGTTCCCGACTGCACTGGCCGCTTGATCGCCACCACCACCCACGACCGGTGTGCCGATTGGCAAGCCCATGAGCGCAGCGGCCTGCTGATGCAGCACCCCGCTGACCTCTTCCGACTCGTACACCTTCGGCAGGATCGATGGAGACAGATCGAGCTTCTTCAAGAGTGCCGTCGACCACTTGCGGTTCTGCACATCCAGCAACAACGTCCCCGAGGCGTCGCTGACCTCCGTGGCGAACTCCCCGGTCAGCCGCAGCCGCACGTAGTCCTTCGGCAGCAGGCAGCTCACCATCCGCTCATAGTTCTTCGGCTCGTGATTCCGCAGCCACAGGATCTTCGGAGCTGTGAACCCGGTCAGGGCTGGGTTCGCCACCATCCCGATCAGCTTCTTCCTCCCGCCCGCCCGCTGCTCGATCTCGGCACACTCGGCTGCGGTGCGTTGGTCATTCCAGAGGAGGGCTGGGCGGATGACGTTTTGGTCCTTGTCGAGGAAGACGCTGCCGTGCATCTGTCCGCTGAGGCCGATCCCTTTCACATCGGCGGCCTTCACCTTGCCGCTCTTGAGGATCATCTGCACGGTGGAGATGGTGGCTTGATACCAGTCCTCGGGGTTCTGCTCGGACCAGCCTGGCTTGGGGCTGGACAGTGGATACTCGACCATCGCCGAGGCGAGGATCGTCCCGTCCTCGCGAATGGCGATCGTCTTGGTGCCGCTGGTGCCGATGTCAACGCCGAGAAAAACGCTCATCTGGGGGCTCTGTGCGGGAGTGTTGGGGCGGGGAAGCCACGTTGCGTCGGTCGGGAGTGTATGCCGCCGGAAGGCGATTGGCACGTCCCCAAAGAGATTTTTGAGGAGTCCGTTTTCAGTATTCGGTCTCGACGGAAACCACAGGCCACACGATGTGCCGCCCCTTCAGGCAAGGCTTCCAAGGGGGCCGTTTCCGATGGGAACATCTGCTCCTTGTCCCGCGAGGGACACCCGAAAATAGCCCACCGTTTCAACGGTGGGAGAGCGTACTGGACGATCCGACGAGCCGTCGGCAGGGACGGCAGAAGCCTGCGAAAGCCGCCGCGACGAGCCGTCGGCGGGGCCACGCTGCGAGTTTCTGTCGCCCCCGACGGAGCTGCTGACGCGAGGGGCTGGCAGCTGAGGCGAATGCGTGTCGATCTTTGATGGGGTTGCAAGTTGGAATCGCTGGACCTGCCAGGGGCCGCAGCGCCAGACACGATGAAGCCCGTGGCAAGACGGATCGACACCGCGGTTCTAAACTCCTTCGCAATGCAAGAACTCGACACCATCATCGTCGGACAGGGACTGGCCGGGAGTTGCCTGGCCTGGGAGCTGCGCGCACACGGCTGCGATCTACTCGTGATCGATCGCGGCGAACCGGTGACAGCCTCGCGGATCGCTGCCGGTTTGATTACACCGGTCACGGGGCAGCGGTTTGTGAAGTCGTGGCGGTTCGACGAGTTCTTACCAGTGGCCCGCGAGTTCTATCGATCCGTCGAACAGGCCACCGGGGAGCAGTTATTCGTTGAAGCCCCGATGGTGCGACTCTTCGACAACGAGGCTGAGCGGGCCTTGCTGGCCCGTCGCCAGGCGTCGAGCGACTACGAAGGGGTGTTCGCCGAAGTCACAACCTGGCCCGAGGGAATGCCCGCTCCTCACGGCGGGATCGCGATGCTCCCCGCCGCTCGGCTCGATGTTCCCCGCTTCTTGGATGTGACGCGGGACTGGCTAAAGCGTGAGCAACGCTACCAGGTCGGTGAGATGCACTTGCCGCATGATCTGATAGTGGACGACAACGGCGTTGAGATCCCGCGGTTGGGGCTGCGCTGTCGGCGGCTGATCTTTTGCCAGGGGTTCGCGGCGATCGACAACCTTTGGTGTTCGGAGATGAAATGGAACCCCGCCAAAGGGGAGATCCTCATCGTGTCGATCGCGGGATATGCGGAGGAGCGAGTCGTGCATCGGGGACTGTGGATCGCCCCACTGGGGACCGTGGATGACAACGGGGATCGACTCTATCGCGTCGGAGCAACCTACGATTGGTCGCACTTAGATGCCGAGTCCACGGTGGCTGGGCGGGCGGAGATCGAGACACGTCTCGCTTCGATTCTTGACCGACCATTTCGAGTGATCGCACATCAGGCTGCTGTGCGTCCGATCCTCAAGACTCTGAACCCGGTGATCGGGTGTTTTCGAAGTCCCGCCTGCTTAGGAGTCTTTAATGGACTCGGATCGAAGGGGTCTCTCCAGGCTCCATTCTTTGCCAAGCAGTTTGCCGACCACCTCTTCAATGGGACACCGATTGAATCGGCGGTCGATCTGCAAGCACGTCTGGAGCGCGATGCATGAAGCCGCTGACGCAGATCGCTCACGAAACGATCGAACGCGAATTCCAAGGTCGCGAGGCACTCCTGGCCATTGATGGCACAGCCGGGAATGGGCACGACACCCTGTTCCTGGCCCGCCTTGTCGGGCCGCGAGGGCGCGTCTGGTCATTGGATATTCAGGCAGCGGCGATTGAACGGACAGCTCAGCGGTTGTCGGCTGAACCCAATGATTTTATATCTCGAGTGGCGTTGCATCTGGCCGATCACGCGGACCTGCTGTCGGTTGTGCCCTTGGAGTTCTATTGTGGACAGATCGATATCGTGATGTTCAATCTGGGCTATCTTCCGGGTGGCGATCGGAGTTTAACCACCCGCACCGAGGCGACGCTGCAAGCCCTCGATGCCGCCCAGCAGTTGCTGGCACCGGGAGGAATACTGAGTGTGATGGCCTACCCCGGACATCCCGGTGGGCAGACCGAAACGGCGGCTGTCGAGCAGTGGTTCCAGCGACTGCCAGTGGCTGGTTTCTCGGATATGCCGAGTCTGTACAATCCACCAGCCACGACCGAAGGCCCGCGCATCTTCATCTCACGCCGATCCGGCGATGGCCCCCAGGGGCCCTTGGTCGGCTCCCTCGGATAACGCATGCCCACGATTCGTGTCGAACTTCCGTACCATCTCCGCAACCTCGCCCGCACCGGTCTTGAGGTCATCCTGACTGTGGAGGGAGTGGCCACATTGCGGACGCTTCTTGATGCACTCGAGGCGACCTACCCGGTGCTGCGCGGGACGATCCGCGACCATGCCACCGGAAAGCGCCGACCGTTGCTCCGGTACTTTGCTTGCGAACGCGACCTGTCACACGATCCCGACGAAACACCGCTGCCGGAGGCTGTCCAGCGGGGCACGGAGCTGTTCCTGGTCGTTGGTTCTGTGGCGGGTGGTTAGCGAAAACCTTTCGAAGTGCGGATGAGATTCAGAGATTGACCTTCAATGCAAATCGCCATTACTGTCCCGCTCGAAATCGAGTCGGCATTCTCGCATTCGCCTGTCTTCCAGAACGAGCGAAAGGGGAACGCTCCAGGATGAACCATGGCCCAGTCCGCGAACTCCCGTCCGGTGCCGCTGCCTGATGCCGATCGGCTCACGTTCACCGGTCTGTTGATCGGGGCTTACCTCGCTCTCTTTCTGTGCCAGTTTGATCTCTGCATGCTGCGGCAGGAGCGAATTCGCTTCGCGCCGGTTTATCCTCTCGTCGGTTCGCTGGTCGCCATGGGAATCGCGCTGTGGTACATGGCTCCTGGAAAAATCACCCTCGTCCTGACCCGCACTTCCGGGGCCATTGCGGCCTTTGCCATGATTGCGATTTGCGCCCTGGCGGGATCGGCCTTACCCGAGGCCAACTTCACCGAGGGCTGGAAATACATCCTCTATCCGTCGATGGACTTCCTGG
>JAYSVZ010000286.1:0-2042 GCA_043718305.1 Planctomycetota bacterium
CGGGGAGCCCGGTGCGGGCCTCGATGAAGTCACTCAGCTGGTTCACCAAGCGGTAGAGCCGCGCCAGTTCGGCCACGGGTTGCCGCGTGTAGGCATCCCGATCCAAGAAATTCTTGTACCCGTAAATAATCATCCCGAACTGGGTGCCCCAGTCGCCGATATGGTTGTCGCTGATGACCGTGTGCCCGAGGAACTTCAGCGTCTGATACAACGAGTCGCCGATCACCGAGCTGCGCAGGTGGCCGACGTGCATCGGCTTGGCCACGTTGGGCGAGGAGAAGTCGATGACAATTGTTCGCGCGGGGCGGGCGGCCTCGACGCCGAGCCGCTCGTCCGTCAGGAGCTTGTTGACCTCGCTCGTGATCAGGTCATCGCGCAGCCGCAGATTGATAAACCCCGGGCCGGCAATTTCGATCTCGCTGCACAGATCCTGCAAGTGGGTCTTCTCGGCAATCCGAGCGGCGAGTTCCTTGGGATTGAGGCCGTGCCGCTTCGCGAGCGACATGGAGAAGTTCGCCTGGAAGTCACCGAACTTCGTGTCCTGCACGGGACGAACCATGGCCACAAACGGCGCAGGATCATCCGCATAATCGGCCAGGACCGGGGCAAACCGCTGTTGGAGCAGACGCAGAAGATTCATGGAACCGCTTCACGAGTGACCGCCATCGGAACCAACCGATCGCAAGCTGCGAAGTGTAACGGGTGATGTGCAACTTCCGCAGTGGAGGTCTAGCGATCTTCGCCCGGCACGATCAGTTCGACGGCGGATGGCTCGATTTCCATCTCGACCGGCGTCATCCCCAGCGGATCGCCGTCGGCTTGAATCGGCACGGGTATGTCTGATTCGATGCGAAAGCGGCGACCCGTTAAGCGGATGACATCGAGCGATTGCTCGTGGGTTCCACGGCGGATTGACCAGAGAAGTCGGGGAACGTCCCGGCCTCGCTGGAGGCGGAAAACCCGCATGTGGAGCAAGCCATCGACGCCACTGGCGGTCGGGACAACCGGCATCTGCAAGGCGTACGTCGGCAAGTTGGCGATCACCACGAACTCCCCTTCGACCGGTTCGGCGGCGTCATCGACATAGACCCGCAGTGTCGTGGGGCGATAATTCCAGAGCGCCCGGAGAGTCGGAACGACGTAGCTCCAATGGCGGACATGGCCCCCCATTCGTTGGGCGTGGACCGCATGCACGATGGCTGCGTCGAGGCCAATACTGGCCATCACGAGAAAGTGCCGGTTGTTCAGCCGGGCCTGGCCAAAAGTCTTGCGATGACCCCGCGCGATGATCTCCGCCACAGTGGCCCCGCAGCGGGGAATCTTGAGCCACTTGGCAACCAGGTTCTCGGTCCCCAGCGGGAAAGGGCAAATCGGAATTGAAGGGTGCCGATTGATCACATCGACCAGCGTCCCGTCCCCGCCCGCAGCGACGATCGCCACCAAGCCTTCTCGCAATTCGAGAGACTGCACCGCCTCATCCAGAGCTTCGCGCTGCGAATAGAGTCGCGGTCGCAACCCTTGGGCCTTGAGTCCACGAATCAAATCCAGGATTGCCCGGTTCTGCCGACCGGCACCCGAGGACGGATTTCGCTGAATGGCCACCCAAGCGGTCATACGCTGCACAACGAGAGTGGAGTCGAGATCGTTCCCCGGATGGGAATGGTAACAGATGACTCATCCGCCCCCGAGTGAGTCGCTGCGCAGTGACGCTGTGTAGCAAGTTAAAGGCGTCTTTCGTCGCCGCATGGTCGTTTTATTCTCTACGCGAGTGGAAGTGAGGCTTTCTTTGGTCGCCACGTTTCGCCAGAACGTGGGCGAATCACGCCACTCGCCCACGTTCTGGCGAACGTGGCTACGGATCAATTCTGCCCGCGTGAGGAATAAATTCACCAGTGGCAAATGAAAAGAACCGCCCGACCGGGGAAACCCGATCGGACGGTACTTGAATCCTCTAAGCCCGAAGGCTCAGCCGTAGAACTACGGAGCAATCTGGCCAGCCACGTTGGTGAACTGAGCTTCGGCAGCGGTACCGATCGAACGGA
>JAYSVZ010000287.1:0-5837 GCA_043718305.1 Planctomycetota bacterium
CCCGTGGGATAGGCTTCCCGCCTGTCATCCTTGATGCCGACAGGCTGGAAGCCTATCCCACGTCACAACTGCAACCTGCCCCGATGAGCCCTCCGTCACTGGAAAACCTCAGCATGCAGCCCCTCCTCGCTCAAGAAACTCTGGCCCAAGGTTTGGGAATCGCCGCAGCCTTGCTCGCCGTGGGCGGGTTCACATTCTTCTGTGCCATGCGGGATTACAACTGGTTCATGATGAACCATCGGGCCGCTCTCCTCCGTCTCATCCTGGGGCGGGGCGGGGCCAGGTACTTCTACATGTTGCTGGGGCTGCTGTTCATGCTGGGCGGCGTGGGGGCGGCGTGGTTTGCTCTGTTCGGAAGCTGAGTCCCATCGGCACAGAGGCTGGGTTTAGATAGCAGCCGTCAACAGTAGTTTCGCGCCAGCAATCAACAAGACCACTGCCAGCAAACGTTTGATCGTGGTGTGCGGGAACTTATGGCTGCCGAAATAGGAACCAGCAAGTCCCGCGCAGACGGCGACAACCGCAAGTGGTATGGCAAAGGTTGGAAAGTGTTTTGTACTGCTGAAATTGCCCATCAGGCCAGCGATGGAGTTTACCAGAACAAACAACGCGGAGACCCCTGCGGCTGACTTGGTCGATGCCCAGCGCATTATCAGCAGCAATGGCGTGAGGAATATTCCACCGCCGGTTCCCGTTAAGCCCGACAGCAACCCCAGCCCTGCGCCGGTTGGAACCGCGACAGACAACGGGGGTGGGTGGGCGACAGAATCATCACTTGGGCGTGCGATGAACCGTATGGATGACAAGATGAGTACCACGCCAATCAAGAGATTGAAGGCGCCCGCTGGCAGGTTGAGATATCCGCCGACGAATGCCATTGGCACGGCAAGCACGGCAAACGGCCAAAACAGTTGCCATGAGAAGTGGCCATTTCGAGTGAACTGCCATGTGGCAATGGTTGCCACGAGGATATTGAGCATCAAGGCCGTTGGTTTGATGACTTGCGGTTCCAGTTCAGCCAATGACATCACCGCGATATAACCGGACGAACCTGCATGGCCGACGGACGAATACAAGAACGCCACAGCGCCTATTGCAACGCACAAGTAAATGATGGCGTCTGGCGTCATGCAACCAAGCTCCTGATGGCAAACTCGGGTGAGGCTTTTGCCGAAGTTTCGACACATTCCTGACTGACTCTGATTCTCACAAGTCCGCTTCACCTGTCAACAGATGTGGGGGCGTCGTTGTGGTTTGCTCTGTTCGGAAGTTGAGTCTCGTCGGCACAGAGGCTGGGTTGTTTGTCGGTTATGCCGGTTCTTTTTAATCTCTGGACTCTAGGGATTGACCCGTCCACGAATGGTGAATTTCTGAGATTTCCATCTCACAACGGCCGGTGGGCGAATTCCACAGCGATCACTCACTGGATCGTAGTAGGATGAGGATGTTGTATTCCGGACTCATCGTCTGATGACGGAGATCAACACCACTCGTCCCATTCCAGAAGCGACAAGCCTCTCTCGGTTCACTGTGTCCATCAACCACCACGAACGAATCACGACGGCACTGACCGCCTTAACGGAGGGGTTGACCCCTTACGTCGAGGGGAAGCTGCGCCAAATCTATCGTGAGCAGTGGGTGCGGACCGCGATGGGGAGTTTTCGGGACGATCGAACGCGGATGAATAGCGACGGGTCGTCGATCGTGTGGGACGCCCATGCGCTGCTCACGGTGATGTGGGACCAGTGGAATGCCGTCTTTCGCCACGATCTGAGCCATTCGGAGCGGAGTCTTGTCAGTGAACTGCGGGAGTATCGCAACCGTTGGGCACATCAGCAGTCATTCGATTTTGATGACACCTTTCGAGTGCTCGACAGTGTCCGGCGACTGCTCGACGCGATCAAGGCCCCCAACGTCGAGCTGATCCGTCGCGAGAAGGACGATCTGATCGATAGCTATGTCGCCGAGCAGGTCAACACCCAGTTGATGCGGACAGCCTTCGTGCGGAACCGCTGGTGGGTGGTGATCGTCTATGCGCTTTGCTGGATGACGCTGCTCTGGTTTGTGATCGGGTATGGGAATTCCCCCTCCTTGCCGGTGCCGGTCGCGTCGATCTGTCTGCTGTTTGTTTATCTCATCTATCAACAGTTTCGCATGGAGCCGCCACTGCTGTATGGCCCTCGCGAATGCCATCAATGCCATCGGATCATTTACCGCAAGAGCTGCCCGTACTGCGACGGCAAGTGATGACCCGCCGACTCTTCGCCGTGATCCCCGCGGCCGGGCACAGCACCCGCATGGGGCAGCCCAAGTTGCTCTTGCCGCTCGGTGGAAGCACGGTCGTCGAGCGCGTGATCGCGACGTTGTTCGAGGCGGGGGTCAACGAATGCGTGCTGGTCTGCCGACCGGACGATTCCGCCTTGGCCCAAGTCGTGAAACGCACTCCCGCGCGGTTGGTGCAACCGGAGCCAGCGCCGCCTTACATGCGCGACAGCGTCTGGGCGGGACTCCAGTGGATCGAGGCGCATTGCCAGCCGACGGTCGAGGATGGGTGGCTGCTCATCCCTGCCGATCATCCCACGATCGATGCCGCCGTCGTGCGACAGCTCATCGCGGTGTGGACCGCCCATGGGGACCAAATCGTCTTGCCGACGTATCACGGCCAGCGGGGACATCCGACACTGTTTCCATGGTCTCTGGCCGTCGAAGTCGGCGAGTTGCCACTAGACCAAGGTCTCAACCAGATCGTTCGCCATGATCGGTCCCGGGTCTGTGAAGTTCCGGTGAGCAGCGAATCGGTGCTGTGGGATCTCGATACTCCGGAAGACTATCAACGGATCTTGGAGCATTTTTAGGATTGGTGTTCAGTCAGAGCATTCGGCTCTCAGCCAGAGTCAATTCGGATGATTGCTGAATGCTCTAACTGAAGACGAATGGCGAGTGTGCTCTAGCTATTCTGCCCGCGGGCAAAAACGCCCCGTCGCGACGTTCGCCAGAACGTGGGCGAGTGGCGTGATTCGCCCACGTTCTGGCGAAACGTGTCTACGAGAGAATGCCTCATTTCCACCCCCGTGCAGAATAGCTGGTCGCGTGTCGCGGGATGACGAACCATGATCCCTTTGAAACGGAGGCGCTCCCGTTGGTCACGTCACTGGGCTATGCTATCGGGCTCGCGCTGGGTGCTTCATTGAGAATCCCAGCCAACTTTCGTGACGCATGCCTCCATGACCGAACCCACTCCGCCCACACAACTCCCATCGCTCGCCGAAGCCACGCGCACTTGGACCAAGGTCGCCGCCCTCAGCTTTGGCGGGCCGACCGGACAGATCGCGGTGATGCACCGCATTCTGGTCGAGGAGAAGAAGTGGATCTCCGAGGACCGCTTTCTGCATGCCCTCAACTTCTGCATGTTGCTCCCCGGACCCGAAGCCCAACAGCTGGCGACCTACATCGGGTGGCTGATGCACGGGCTGCGTGGGGGGCTGATTGCCGGGATTCTGTTCATTCTGCCGGGAGCCGTGTCGATCCTCACATTGAGTTGGATCTATGCGGCGTACCAGAAGACGGTGATGGTCGAAGCGTTGTTCTTCGGACTGAAGCCCGCCGTCTTGGCGATTGTGTTCGAGGCGGTACTGCGGATCGGCAAGCGGGTGCTCAAGAACAAGGCGATGGTTGTCGTCGCCGCCGTGTCGTTCATCGCGATCTTCTTTTTCAGTGTCCCGTTTCCGTTACTCGTGCTGACGGCGGGGATCGTGGGCTACATCGGTGGCAAGGTCGCGCCCGATTGGTTCATTGTGCTCAAGGGGCACGGCGGCAGTTATAGTACGGGAGACATCTCCGACCTGCATCTCTCTCCGGTCGCGCCGTCGTGGGGCCGCAGCTTCAAGGTGAGTGCGGTCTGCCTGACCCTGTGGTTTGCTCCACTGGTGGCGCTCTATTACTGGCTGGGGCCGGATTCGGTCTACTTGCAGCAGGGGCTCTTCTTCAGCAAGGCGGCGTGCGTCACTTTTGGAGGGGCCTACTCGGTGCTGGCCTATGTCGCCCAGCAGGCCGTCGAGCGGTTCCAGTGGCTGAAGGCCCCCGAGATGCTGGACGGGCTGGGGATGGCCGAGACGACGCCGGGGCCGCTCATAATGGTGGTGCAGTTTGTGGCCTTCATGGGGGCTTACCGGAATCCGGGACCACTCGATCCGCTGGCCGCCGGGATTCTCGGGTCGGCCATTACGACCTGGGTCACGTTCGTCCCCTGCTTCTACTGGATCTTCCTCGGAGCGCCTTATATCGAACGCTTGCGAGGGAATCGTCAACTGACCGCAGCCCTCTCGACGATCACCGCAGCCGTGGTGGGCGTGGTGCTGAATCTGGCGGTGTGGTTCGCGTTGTACACGCTCTTTGCGCCGATCAAGCCCCGAGAGTACGAGCTGTTGAGGCTCGAGGCTCCCTGGTGGGGAGCGATCCGCGAGTTTCCCGAGCTGAATGCTTGGCTCGCGAACTGGCAAGACTTCGTCCTCAAATTCAAACTGGAAATCCCCGAGTGGGGTACGGTCAATGGGGGCGCTTGCCTCATTGCGGCTCTGGCGATGACGCTCACGTTCCGCTTCCAGCGCGGGATGGTGACGACCCTCAGCGTGTCGGCCCTCGCCGGGATTGCTTATTACTTGGCCACGCGATGAATTCGCCTACGGATTCGAATGGCTCGTCGGGCCGGTCGATCGCGGCACGACCGGACGACGACGCGTCAGCAGGAGCAACACGGCTCCCGCCGCCGCTGAGATCGCGATCCAGAGCCTCGATTTCGACGGCACTTCCGCCGGGCTTTCCAGGTCGACAGCGGCGACTTCTTCGTTGACCAACGGCAAGTCGAGGGCCAGTTCATCCATCGGTTGTGGTGGTGCGACCAACAATGGTCGCCGGACGCCAATGTCATCCAGGCTTTGCGAACGCCAGTCGGCTTGAGCCAACTCGCTGGAGTCCGAAGATGAATGGGATGCTTGATCTGAACTCGGGGAGGGGCGATCGTCCGAGGTCGCCATCACCGGATGGACCAACTCCTCGTAATCAGTCTGAGTGACGGGCTTGTTCCCCGGGAACTCTCCCGGCGGTGCTAGAGCGACCGGATCGCCAGCCCATTCCGAACGTTGTGACGGAAACTTCGAGACCCGTTGCCGATGGCTCTTGGCTGTCGATGCGGCGGTCGGCACTTTCGGCGTGATGCGGATCGAAGCAGCGGTGTTTCGCACCGATGAGGCCCCCTCTGGCCCCTTCTCAATGCCATCCGACGACGAATCGTTCTGCCACTCGGCAAACTTCCAATCGTCCGGGATGTCAGTCCGCGATGGTCTTGATCGAGAACCCGAGACCGGTGTGATCGACTTGCTGGAAGTCTTTGCGACTTTCGGGTGCGGAGTCTGGGACGAGGCCAGTTGCGTATCAGAACTCGCCAGCCGCAGCTGCATTTGCACCGAGCGGATCAGATCCGACGGCTGCTCTTCACCGGCTTCGAAGAAGAGTTCTTCGCTCTCGACGACCCGTTGAGCGAGTTGGGCGACGGCATAAGCTTGCCGCAACTCGCCCTTGTTCATCAGGGATTGCCCTTGCGTGAGCAAGGTCTGCACACGAGCCTTGGCTTCCGAGCGTTCGTCAGCGGCAACAGCCGGTTCGGTGGGTTTTTCCCAAGAGGCTTTCGCACTGCTTGGCGTCTCCGGAGAAGCTGCACGATCGGTCGTCTTCGCCACGACCGGTCGAGCCTGTCGCGTCGGGGACTTGCGAGCCCAAGGGTGTTCTTCGTTCTCGGTCTTCAATGCTGGCCGAGACACTTCGGTGGCGACTTCGGTCGA
>JAYSVZ010000288.1:0-5836 GCA_043718305.1 Planctomycetota bacterium
GACGCTCCTCAAGAACAAGGCCGGGAATCGCGGGATCAGCCTGCGATTTTCCACGCGCGAACTGCCGTGCTTTGTCACCTGGAAATGCACCCAGGCCGAAAAAGACGGGTACGTCGCAGGTCTGGAGCCAGCCACGAACTTCCCGAACCACAAGTCCTTCGAACGGAAGATGGGCCGCGTGATCACCCTGGAGCCGGGGCAGACCTACCGGTCGGTGCTTAAGTTCGCGGTTCATACAACCGCGAATGAAGTGGCAGCCGTCGAGAACGAGATTGCCCAGTTGCAGTCTCAAAAGGCCCCAGTGGTGCATGCTCAACCGGCGAAGGGCTGGTCGGTCGAGTAAGGGCCGTACAAAACTTCCCGACACTCCTTCGTCCAGTTGCTCGAAACCGGCACGCTCTCGGAGTAAAGTATGCACTCGCGGTGATCTGTCTCGGGGTGGAGATTCGTCGGATGCGGCTACTGATGAGTGTTGTGGTTTGTGGCTGGGCGTTCACAACGGTTGCTTTTGCATCTGAATGGACCGAGTTTCGCGGTCCCTCCGGGCAAGGCGTGAGCGACCAGACCGGCGTACCAGTCACCTGGAGCGAGACGGAGAACGTCGCCTGGAAAACGGCGATTCCGGGACTGGGCTGGTCATCGCCCGTCGTGGCGGGCGGCAAGGTCTTTGTCTCGACCAGTGTCGATCACGCCGGAGAAGGGGAGAAGCCTTCGGAGCATGAGCTGCGTGGCCTCTGTGTCAACGCAGCCACCGGAGCCGTCGAGTGGAATGTTGAGCTGTTCCATCGGATGGGGCCGCTGAAGATGCATGGCAAGAATAGTCATGCGAGTCCGACACCGCTGATCGATGGGGACCACATCTACTTCCACTTCGGCCCGCACGGGACCGCTTGTGTGAAGACCAGTGGTGAGTTGGTCTGGAAGAATGAAGAGCTGGGTTATGCCCCGCAGCATGGAACCGGGGGATCACCAGCTCTTGCAGATGATCTGCTCATCATCTGCTGCGATGGAGCCGACAAGCAGTTCGTGGCCGGAGTCGACAAGGCGACCGGAGTGATTCGCTGGAAGACCCCCCGCGACACAATGCCGCAAAAAGGGTTTTCATTCTGCACGCCGCTGCTAATCACGATCAACGGCCAGAAGCAGGCGGTCTGCCCCGGCAGCGAAGCGGTCTTCGCCTATGAACCAGCCACCGGCAAAGAGATCTGGCGAGTCCGCTACGGCCACGGATATAGCGTCGTCCCCCGACCGGTCTTCGCGCAGGGCCTGATCTTCGTCAGTTCGAGTTATGACCAGGCCAGCCTGGTCGCGATTGACCCGACCGGAACGGGCGACATCACCGACACGCACGTGAAATGGCAGACCGACAAGCAAGCTCCCCTCAACCCGTCGATGGTCGCGGTTGAGGACATGCTGTTCTACGTCTCGGACCGCGGCATTGCGACCTGTGCCGACGCCAAGACCGGTGATATCCACTGGCAGGAACGCATCGACGGGAACTACTCTGCATCGCCGATCGCCGTCGAAGGCCGCGTCTACTTCCAAGATGAAAACGGCGAAGCCACCGTCGTCGCCGCCTCGAAGAAATTCGAAGTCATCGCCAAGAACAGCTTCGCAGGCGATGAACGAACCTTTGCGTCCTACGCCGTCGAGGGGAAGTCGTTCCTGATCCGAAGCGAGAACCACTTGTACCGCATCGGTACCGGGCAGACTGCTCAAGTGAAGTCGGACGGGCTTTCTAGCCCGTCCAGTGCCGCGTCTGAGGACGGCCTGGAAAGGCCATCCTACGTCCCTGATTGACAGCCCCATGGTCATCACCTTGATCGGATATCGCGGCACCGGGAAATCGACGGTGGCCCCGCTCTTGGCGGCACGCCTCGGTTGGAACTCGATCGATGCCGACATCGAGATTGAGCAGCGTTATGGCCAGTCGATTGCCGAAATCTTTGCGACCGAGGGCGAAGCGGGATTCCGCTCGCGCGAGGCGGCTGTCATGTCTGACTTGCTCTCACGGTCGCAGCTCGTGATCGCTGCTGGCGGGGGAGCGATTCTCCACTCACAAACACGCCAGGCGATCCGCGCCGCCGGTCCGGCGGTGTGGCTGACCGCGAGCCTCGATACGATCGTCTCGCGACTGGCGGTCGACCCGACCACGACTGGTCGCCGCCCTTCACTGACTGAACATGATCCACGGACCGAGATTGCGATGGTCCTTGCGACGCGAACACCGCTCTATGCCGAGACAGCTTCCATGACCCTCGATACGGAAGGTCGTTCGGCAGCCGCCATCGTCGATGAGATCGTCCTCGCCTTGCCGCGACTGGTTCCGGGGAGCACGCGGTGAACCGGCCCTTCCTCGATTTGCCACCGGCCATGATCCTCTTCGGGGTCTTCTGGATCGGGGCCTGCATCGGCAGCTTCCTGAACGTTTGTGTGTACCGGTTCCCGCTCGCCAACGGGCTGTGGGACCAACTGCGATCGATCTCGGTGAAGTCGTCGCACTGCCCGCGATGCTTGTCCTATATCCGATGGTATGACAACATCCCGATCTTTGGCTGGCTTTCACTTAGGGGCCGGTGTCGAGACTGCGGCCAGAAGATCTCGCTGCGTTATCCCGCCATTGAGCTCTTCAATGCACTGCTGTTTGTGCTGGTCTATTGGCTGGAGATCCCGTTTGCGATGGGGGCTCCTCTGTCGGAGAGTGCGGTCTTCGCAGCGACCGGTCCGCAGACCATCCCCGGGTTGGGATGGCTGTCCCCGCTGGGGTTTCTGCACCTGCGTCTGGTGTGTCATCTGGTACTGATCGAGGCGATGCTGGTCGCCACGTTGATCGACTGGGATCTGATGGTGATCCCGGATGGGTGTACGATTCCGCCGACGATCTTCGCGGTGGCCATGTCGGCCCTCTTCGGGACCGTGCATCTCGTGCCCGTCTGGCACCAGGACCCGCGTTTGCTCAGGGACTTTCGGATGGCGATCCCCGAGTTTCTGCACGGCTGGCTGATGCCGGAGTGGAGTATTCCGGAATGGTTCCAAACTTCGCCGCACCTGCACGGGCTGCTCGTGAGCTTAGCCGGTCTCGCTGTGGGGGCGATTCTGGTCGCGGGGGTCCGCTGGATCGGATCGAAAGTCCTCCGCCGCGAGGCGATGGGCGAGGGGGATATTTTTCTGATGGCGATGGTCGGGGCCTTCATGGGGTGGCAGGCGACGGTGATCGCCTTCTTCTTCGCCGCCCTTCTGGCGACCGCAGCTCAAGTGCTCTCGCTCTCGTTCAAACTCGACAAGGAGATCCCCTACGGCCCGTATTTAAGCCTTGGCTCACTGCTCGTGTTGCTCGGTTGGCGCGAGGTGTGGCAGAACTTCGCCGAGCGGTTCTTTTCTCTCGGCCCAATGCTGATTCCGATCACGCTCTTGATGCTCGTGGTCTTCCCGATCCTGCTCTTCATGATGCAAGGGATTAAGTGGCTCCTGGGGATTCCACTCTTCCAGCCCGAGCCACAAGGCGTGTGGTCAGCAGCTGACCAGAACCTCTTTTTTAGTGGCGAAAACGCTGACCGAAACCGGGGAAAGTGGAAGCTGGAAACCGACTGGCCGGGGGACGCTGCCGGTCGCGGGACAGCCGGGTGGGAGCAGTGGCGCGGCGGGCTTTGAATTCTCCGCGCGGGCTGGAATGAGGCCTTGTTCCGGCTCCCCTCTCCCCCCAGGAGAGGGACTGGGGCTTCGCCAGTCGGATCTGCGTTCGCGATAATCGCCCACTTCCTTGCCGTAGCTCAGTCGCTCCGCGACTGAGATTCCGAACAAGAGTATACTCTCGCCACACACTCGTCCCGCGCGCGAAATGCGAGTCGCGGAGCGACATCGCCTACGATGCCCCCCTTTTCCGGCTCCCCTCTCCCCCCCGAGACTACACATTAAATAGGAAGTGACAGATGTCCCCGTCCTGCATCACGTAGGACTTCCCTTCCACGCGCAGCTTTCCCGCAGCGCGGATCGCCGCTTCGGACTTGTGGGCTTCGAGGTCATTCAGGCTGTAGACTTCGCAGCGGATGAAGCCCCGTTCGAAGTCGGTGTGGATCACCCCGGCCCCCTGCGGAGCGGTCGCTCCGACGGGGATTGTCCAGGCCCGGACTTCCTTCTCCCCGGCGGTGAAGTAGCTTTGCAGGCCCAGCGTGCGGTACGCCTCGCGCGCGAGCGTCGAGAGCGATGGCTCTTTCAGGCCGAGTGACGCCAGCATCTCTGCCCGGTCGGCAGCATCGAGTTCGGCCAGTTCGGCTTCGAGCTTGGCACAGACGATGACGACGCCGCAGGAGTGTGACTTGGCGTAGTCGCGGACCTGCTGGACGCAAGCTGCGGCCCCTTGCAGGTCATTCTCGTCGACATTGGCGGCGAACAGGACCGGCTTGGCCGTCATCAACCCGTACGTCGCGGCCAACTTGGCCTCGACGGGGTCCAGCTCCAGACCGCGAATCGGCAGCCCGGCGTTCAGGCGGACCTGGCACTTCTCCATCACTTCGACGCGGGCCTTGGCTTCTTTGTCGCCGCTCTTTGCGGTGCGGGCAGCCTTTGGAAGGGCGTTCTCGATGACCTGCATGTCGGCCAGCATCAATTCGGTCTCGATGATCTCGATGTCCGAAAGCGGATCGACCTTGCCGGTGACGTGGGTCACATCGGGGTCGTCGAAGCAGCGGACGACCTGGATAATCGCATCGACTTCGCGAATGTGACTCAGGAATTTGTTCCCCAGTCCTTCGCCGACGCTGGCCCCCTTCACAATCCCGGCGATGTCGACCAGCTTGATCTGGGCGGGGATGATCTTCTGGGGGTTAAAGAAAACGGCGATCCGGTCGAGACGATGGTCCGGAACCGGGACGATCCCCTCGTTCGGCTCGATGGTGCAGAACGGGTAGTTCGCCGCCTGGGCCGCCTGGGTACAGGTGACCGCGTTGAACAAACTGCTCTTGCCAACATTGGGGAGACCGACGATTCCGGCTTCCATGGGGACACACTACTGGTAGGTGGGGCGGAGAAACGAGGGAGAAGTATCGCGGGTCGTAGAAAAAATGGAACCGTGGAGGGGATTAGCATCCGCCTTAATTAAGCGTGTAGCTCCAGTTTGTATGGCAGCCGATTCCGGACGCGGAACCGGTGGGATTCACCACGGAGACCAAAGCCCCCAAGCCCCAGCCCGACTGAAAACTGGGGTATTACCGTTCGCCAGATCAGAATCGATCGGAAATGAAAGCTGTCGCTGAGCAACTCCATGGAGAGATCAAGGCTGCTCCCCATGCCTCCTACGACTCATCGCTTGGTATGCGCATGCTGAGCAAATGTGTCATGATCAGGCGTTGCCATTGCTCTCTGTGCCCCGAGCGGAGGTCAAAGAAAATAGCCCGGGGCGCGACCAATCGGAACACCCCCCCGCCCTAACGGATTACTGTGCCGCTGGTTCCAACGTCATCGGGGCAAACGGGCTGACCCGGAAGAGCTTGTCGGAAATCACAGCCTTGTCCGCATCGGTCTTCGCAGCTGCGAACCGGGTTCGGAGCTTCTGAATCTTCACCTTGCGGGAGCGACGGCGAGCCAATTCACGCTGACGTTCAATGCGACCCATGGGCTGACGAGACCTGTTGTTTTGAGGGAGCGCGGTGAAATCCTGATTCCGCCGGACGCGAACCTCATACGATACCGGTTCTGATCGAGGATGTCAAACCGCTCAACGACTTGGCACAATTCCTCCGGGGGTGTAGGAGCCGATTGTGGCATTGTGATTTCCCTTGGGTTTTACAGAGTTTGCCAGTACGCGGCCCATTGGTCGCTGTAGGCCAGGCTGCACAGG
>JAYSVZ010000289.1:0-5832 GCA_043718305.1 Planctomycetota bacterium
CCCCCAGGAATCAACTGCTCCCCACTCAATAACCATGTGCCACCCTGGCCATGGATTGGATCGCAGCCTCACTCTGGGCAGTATATTCGGCAAGATGCGTAAAGTCACCACAATCAGTAAGATTGAACTGTTATACTGGCATGGCCCTCTATCCAAACACCTGCTCCAGCGCCCCGCGCATCACGGCAGCCTCCGGCGTGAGCTTCTTTCCGGTTGTCGCTTCGGTCCAGTATTCAACGCCGATGATCCCTTGGTTGACGAGCATTCCCAGTCCATCGATCACTTGGCACCCGCGAGCTCGGGCATCCTTGACCAGGTTCGTTCGCGGTGGGTTCGGGATCACATCGGCGACGACCATGCCCGGGCGGAGTGATGAGACATCGATGGCGAGTCGCGCATCGACATCAGGAAACAGACCAATCGAAGTCGCGTTGATCAGGATGTCGGCGTCCTCCGGAACTGCAATGGCCCGGTCCCATTTCACAAAGTGGACATCGACCTGCACGCGATCGGCGAGGAGCTGAGCCAACTGTTCGCCGCGTGCGGCGGAACGATTCACCAGGGTGATCTTCGTGGCCCCCGCGAGCGCCACTTCGACGCCGATCGCCCGGGCCGCCCCGCCCGCTCCGCACATCACGACGTGCTTGCCGGTCGGATCGATCAGCTCCTTCAGGGATTTCACAAATCCCTTGCCGTCGGTGTTTTCGCCAATGAGCTTGTCGCCCCGGCGGACCACGCAGTTCACAGCCCCCATCAATGCAGCTGACTCTCCGAGTCCGTCCAGGTACTCGATCACCGCCACCTTGTGCGGGATCGTGCAGTTGAAGCCGCGAAAGCCCATCGCCCGAGCCCCTTGCACAGCGTCGCGGAGATCTGCGGGCGAGACCTCAATCGTCAGATAGCGCCAGTCGAGGCCATGGTGCCGGTAGGCAGCTTCCATCATGACTTGCGTCGGATTCTCAGCAACCGGCTGTCCGAGGCAGGCGGTGAGGTCTTGCTTAAAGTTGAGCATGCGGAGGTCTTCGAGTGAGAGGACAAGAGTTCCGCAGGATACTCTCTGAACCCGCCCGTCCCAAGGTGATGAACCTGGTTTTTGTTCCAGCCTCAGCTCCCACTTCGGCCCTTCGAAATCCCCCACAACCAGAGAATCCACGATCACGCGGACCCGCGTCGTGAGGATGTGCCACTGGGGAGGCCCGTGATCCCGGATCCGCAAGGAATAGAAGACTGGATCCCTGCGGTATCTCGGATTCAGCAAGTGCGAATGCTTCATATTATCTACAATCCGTAAACCACCTAGTTGACACAATCGATTCAGCCTTTACAATCATTCCATCCTGACGGTGGTCGCCACACACGCACTTTGCGACCAGTGGATGTTTGCAGACATCCGCGCCGATCGAGGATCGAACCATGATGCGTCTGATTTCTGCCCTGCTCCATGATGAGCAAGGGTTCATTCTGTCTGCCGAAGCGGTGCTCCTGGGCACTGTCGGCGTGATTGGGGCCACCGTCGGCTTGTCGGCGGTTTCCCAGTCGGTCAATGATGAATTGACCGATGTGGCTTTCGCGTTCCGGAGCCTCGATCAGAGCTTCGAGATCGAAGGGGCTCACAGTTGTGGAGCCAGAGTCGCGGGCTCGAAGTTCCAGCAGCAGCCCGTCGAGCAGTCGCTCAATCAGCTCCGCGAGGAGGTTGAACGAGCCCGCCATCGTGAACGTGAGCAGGCCGAGAAAAACCGCGATGTGACGGAGCAAAAGATTCGCGAAGAGCGCCCGGCCCGCGAAAAGCACGAGGCCGAAATGCGGCGCGAGGACGCGGAACGACGGGAAGCAGCGGAGCGGAAGGAAGCAGCGGAGCGGAAGGACCAGGAAGGCGACCCCAAGCCGCCGACGATGAAGGAACCCGAGAAGAAGAACAAAAAGCGCAAGCCAAAGGACGAAGAGATCACGATCTAGAGATCTCGAAGTCGATGCGATGAATCAAAGGGGGAGTTCCGGACCGGGGCTCCCCTTTTGTTTTAACACAGATCTCAGTGCTACCGTTTCAGACTGACCAGACCGATGATCGCCAGAAGAGCTGACACGATCCAGAATCGGACAACGATTCGGGTCTCGGGGACTTGGGCAAAGACATAGTGATTGTGCAGCGGGCTACAGGCAATCAGGCGTTTGCCGGTCCAACGCCGAACCGTGACTTGGGCCATCACGCTCAGGGTCTCGACGACAAAGACTCCACCGACAATAACCAGGAAGAGTTCTTGCCGAGTCGCCAGTGCGCCGAGGGCCAGCAAGGCTCCCAGGGGCAATGATCCGGCGTCCCCCATGAAGACCTGGGCGGGATGAACATTGAACCACAAGAACCCCAGAACAGCTCCCACCATCGCGCTGAGTGGAATCGCCAGTTCTCCGACCCCCACAAAACGAATGATCCCCAGATACTCCGCCAACTCGCGGTGACCCGACAGATAAACGGCCGCCATCACGGCCCCACCCGCGAATATCGTGCAACCCGCTGCCAGCCCATCGAGACCGTCTGTCAGATTCACGGCATTCGATGTTCCCACGATCACAAACACACTCCACGGGATCATCCAGGCACCGAGCGTCCAGACCCCATATCCCCACGGCCCCTGCAGCACCGTTCCGTGGGGCGAACTCGACTGAATGCTATACAAGCCGATCGCCGTAATCGTCGCCAGAACGATCTGTCCCGCCAGCTTTTGCCAAGCGGTCAATCCGCGGCGGTGAGAGGTGAGCTTGATCCAGTCATCAATCGCCCCCAACAGCGTAAAGGTCACAGTGACAAACAACGCCAGTTGAATCCGGGGATTAGCAAGGTTTCCAAAGCAAAGCACCGACACAGCGATCGCCAGCCCGATGAAGATCCCGCCCATCGATGGCGTACCGGCCTTGGCGGCGTGCAGTTCGTTCAGCCGGGTCGAGGCACTATCGATACGTTCGCAAAACCGGCCTCGCAACCAACGGATACACGATGGCCCGACAGCCAACGCAGCCAAGAATGACATCACCGCAGCCAGCCCGATCCTCGCCGTGAGAAAGACCGGAGTCGGCCCCGCTGTTGCATCGACTCCCGCTTGCGATTGCTGCGCCATCCACCAGAAGAACATCCGTGTCCCCAGCCAGTCGCCATCCCGGACTCGGTGAGTCCTCGTAAGTCGGTTGTTCTCGCTCGAACGACGATTGCCGTCAAGAGCGTTCCCTTGTCCGGTTAAAGTTTCACTCCTCGCTTCTACTCCACATTCTGCACAATTTCCCGTAGCTTCTCCACGACGGCCTTCGCATCGACCACGCGGTGGGTGAGGGTTACGTCGTTCGACTTCGAGCGATCGTGTTGACCTCACGCGGTCGCGGATGATTGGCACTCGGTCGGGGGCAGAATCAGAGCGGCTTCTGGCGACAGCGGCAGGTAGCGTGGCGTCGAGTAGGGGATGAACCCTTCCGGCCAGCAGGTTTCTAACCGGCAAAGGACTCGTTGCTGGAGTGGCGCGGAGGATGGATTGATCCGTTCGACATAGATGTGACTGACCGCACAACTTTCTTGCAGGGTGTGAGCATCATCCAGGAGGTAAGACGGCATGTAACCGATCCAATGCCCTCCCCGGCTGCTGAGGAGCTTGATGGCGGACGGGTCTACTGGATTCTCTGTCTCACAAAGAGGCAAGACTCGTTCGCCGAGTGTCAGTGTCTCGATTCGCAACTGGGCCTCATGCGGGAGATATCGCAAGCCATGCGCCCAGAACCATGTGCGATATCCGTATTCCGATTCCAACTCTGGAAGCGGGAAGAGTTCCAGATTGTCTGTCGCCCGCCGTCCACCGCTCCGGCTGAGGATTATGATGGGGCTCTTCGTGGCCACTGGCAATCCCAATTGAGCCATGTACTCGGGGAAGTCCGAGCGACTGGAGGAGAGCAGCCGGTTCGTGAACATCGGGAACAGGCTTCGTGATCTGTAGACCTGATGAAGATCGGGGAACGAGACAAATGGTTGGAAACCGCCCGCTTGACGGGCACCTTCGATGTACGCGAATTCGAAACAGTCCGCACAACCGGCTCCCTGGACCTGAGCCAGTCGAGCGACCGGGTGGAATCTGCGAGTCTCCGGGTGTTGCCAAGCGACGAACAAGGCGTGGAGAACTTCAGTCATGTTGAAATCTCCGGGAGACAAGGGCGACGTGGTTTAATTCTAGCAGACGCAGACTGAAGTCACGTGCGGCAGGCGACATGATCTCGGGAGGCATTTGCGCCAGCAGTTCGCGAAATGTGTCTGTGGGAAGGCGTTTCAGCCGATCAATCCAAGCATCTCCCGCCACTGAAAATCGCGTTCTTGCCTCCTCGAATACTTGCATCGGATGGAGTGCTTTCGAGTCTTGCTCGTTCGCGTAAATTCGGGACCGTCCGTCATTTTTGGAGAGATAGCCAGCGATTGTTTGGTCACGACGAGCTGGCTTCATTGGATCGTTGCGCATGTGCTCGGCCTTCAGCCGATAATCTCTCTGCTCGTCAGTCAGTTCTCGTCCTAAACTGGACGCATGGTCAAACGTCGGTGCCAATTCAACGACTCTCGGGTGGTCTGAAACTTGGGATACGATGATCGCCCAATTCTCGTGGTGCCGATCAGTATTATTGATCAACGCGTCCAAAAGCAGATAGCCTACGAAGAGTTCGCTCGCCGATCTCACCTTATCGGGCATTCCCAAGAAAGTGGATGGGAGGCCGACTTGTTGCTCAGAAAGTACCGAGAAAATTCGATCCAACGTGTGAGCTGATGCACCGAAGTTCGGCCCGTCTTTCGGGTAGCTTGGATCATGCCTGAAAAGCAACTGATTTCCATGTTCCAAACTGGATGAACCCGGTTTCTGGAGAAAGTTCTTCGAGAGGGTTCCTGTCTTGCCCTTGTAGACAGCGAGATCAATCTTGGCATGAGGCAGCCCCAACGCGTCGGCGATCTCAGCAGCCAATTTCTCGGACCAATGCTCGCCGGAATGTGAGCGGCTCTCCTTGAATAGGTATTCGTCACCCCGGGAGTCAAGACACCAGAACTTTGGCTTGGTTCCCATCTGCTCCGGAGTCAGCTTGGTCCAGTCACTGATGTCGACAATTGAAAACATGATTGAGGCTTCATCCTTCTCGACTACTCCACATTCTGCACAATTTCCCTCAGCTTCTCCACCACCGCCTTCGCATCGACGACGCGGTGGGTGAGGGTTACGTCGTTCGACTTCGAGCCGATCGTGTTGACCTCGCGGTTCAGTTCCTGGCACAGGAAGTCGAGTTTGCGGCCCGAGGAGGGGTGGGCGTCGAGCGAGTCGTCGAACTGGTCGAGGTGGGCTTGCAGCCGGGCCAGTTCTTCCGTGATGTCGCACTTGTCGGCGAACAAGCTGACCTCGCGGATTAGATCCTGGTCGGTGACGGTGGAGCCGGTCCCTTGCAGGAGTTGGGTCACGCGGTCGCGGATTTTATCCCGGTAGGCGGCGATGATCTGCGGGGCGCGTTCCAGAATGAATTGGCGATGGGCGCGGAGTTGCGAGGTCAGGTCATGCATCTCATCACGCATGGCCCGCCCTTCGCGTTGGCGGAACTCCTGGACCTTGGCGAGGGCGGCCAGAACGACCTGTTCAACGAGCTTCCAGTTCTCTTCGCTCAGCCCGGCTCCGATCTCCTCCGTGGCCACACCGGGGAGGGATAGCAAGTCCCCCATTGAGGGGGCCGGCGTCCCCAGTTGCTGGCTGATTGCCTGCAACTGCGTCCAGTAAGCTTGCAACAACGGGCGATTGATCAAGCTGTCGGCAGCCGCTCCGAGCCAAGTGGCCC
>JAYSVZ010000290.1:0-5830 GCA_043718305.1 Planctomycetota bacterium
GAGATTCCCGTCAGTTGTTCCTCGATATATTTGTAGTCGTGAATCAGCCGGGAGTCGTCGGCAAAATTTCGGATCACCCGCGTTTCCGTTCGGAATCGCCACAACCCCCCACAAGCCACGAGGCAGGCCACCACGGACACCCAGTAAATCGGCTTCGACCAGCGAATGAGAAACTCGCTGAAGCGGGTCCAGCGATGTTCGTCGTTGGCCAGTTCCCGCCGACCTTGCGTCGGAAAGAGTTTGAGCAAAGCGGGAAGCACGACCAGCACCATGAACAGTGTGAGACTGGCCCCGATCGAAGAGTAGAGCCCGAAGTCCCGGACCGGAACAAGCGAACTGGAGAGCAGCGACAGGAGTCCCAGGACTGTCGTGGAGACAGAGTTAAAGCAAGTGAGTCCAGCGACTTTGACACCGCGGTCGACGGCTCCCAGGGGATTCAAGTAGGTCTCATAACCGACATAGTTCGCCACATGGATGGCCCCGGAGAGAGCGACCACCATCACGAAGGTCGGCAAGACGATCAACACCATCGTCATCGCGCCGCCGGTCAACGGCACGATCGCCGTCGAGATAAAGGAGGCATAATACGACACGCCCAGCACGAGCAGACCGAGCCGGATGCTTCGCAACGACCAGAAGGCGAGCACCATCCCGACCAGTCCCGAGAGCAGCATCACCGAGCGGCGATGGAACTGCCAAAGCGGTGCGGTGGGATCCCAGGCGGCACGGATCACCGCCTTGTTGAGTTCGGTTGTCGCCACGGAGCCCCCGCCGAGAATCAGATCATCGGTCGGGATCCCGACCTCGAAGGCCGATTCCTTGAGAGCCATTAAGGTGGAACTGGCATCGGCCCGACCGGCTTCGGAGAGAGTCGCTGTCAGCGCGACCGGCGACCCGGGAATCACGAAGCAGTCCTCGACCAAGGATCGGCCCTGGGGAGCTGCCGCCGAGGGCGCTCCGATCAGGGTTTTGGCGAGTTGGCAAAGATCTGCGATTCGCGGATCGACGGGGGAGTACCCCTTCCAGGTGAGTTCGACATCAAACGCGGGGATGACCAGCGGAGTCAGTGCGTAGAGAGCTTCGCCAGCTTCTGTTTCCGTCGAAGCTTCGGCGGTGGACTCTTCAGTCTTCGCCGCAGGCGTCTCTTCGGCCACTGCCAGCGAGTCGGAGTTGGTCTCGAAAACGACCACATCGATCCCGATTTTGTGATGGGCCTGTTCTTTGAGTTGCTGGATGAACCGGGCTCGTTCTTCCCGTCCCGCATCGCTCAGCCGAAGCTTGATCCGCCCCGTTCCAATCAGCGTCCCGGTCATGCGAGTAATGGCCTCCTCTTGAGGCACCCCATACTCCACCATCCGCTTCAGCATGTCCCGGCCAGTCACGACCGATTTGATATAGGGAACCCCGCCCCGGCGAATCCCATCGGCATCGACATGCCCCAGGAGTCGGTCGCTCAACTTCTCGAAACGCGGGTCGTCGAGGGTGCTCCCCCGCCACGTCACAATGATTCGCTCTTCATCGTTGAAGTGATCGCGATACCAATTGAAGACCGCAGCCTCCGAGTCATTGGCGGGCAACCAGGACTCGACGTTGTTGTCGAGCCGCAGGGAGCGAATCCCGAGAGCCAGCAGGGGGGCCGCAAAGACAAGCAAGGCCATCACGAGGATCGCGGTTCCCGTGCGATGCCCAGCGGTCGGTTGTCCAGTTGTCATCTTCATGGATGCGACGCCTCAAGTGCCCGTCGTTGAGTTCGGGAGTCCGTTCTCAGGCCGTCTACTTTCGAATACAAGCGAGCGCCGCATTGGCGGCATCGCGCACGTTCGAGTCATCTCGATGCGCGACTTGCTCCAAAGCGTGGATCGCGGGCTTGGCTTCCACACCGAGACCCCCCAGGCTGAGGGCCGCTGCGCAACGCACATCGACCTCCACATCATGCAGGCACTTGGTCAGCGCCTCCACGGCGATGGGGGACTGCTCACCCCGACAGCGTCCCAGAGCGACGGCTGCCAGCCAGCGCTCCTGCGAGTTTTGCGACTTCAAGCTGTTGCGGAGCAGTTCCACCGATTTTCGATCCGAGCCACGAATCCGGATCAGGGCTTCAGCGGCATGAATCTGTGTTGTCGACTCGGCATGATCTCGCAGGACCACCAGCCCGTCAGAGGCCGCTTCCGCTGGTGGTCCAATTTCACCGAGCATGTAGCAGGCGAGCTGGACCACATCGGACTTGCGATGATTGAGTAATGTCGTGAGCGTCTGAACACTTTCGATGGTCTCGTTCTCAATCTCCCAAAGGGTCCACGCGGCGTGGCACTGCACGAGGGGATCGGTATCGAACAGGATCGTCCGGACAGCCTCACCGGCGGGCCGCGCGGCACTGCCGCAATTGGCCAGTTGGGCCAGTGCCTCTTTGCGAGCTTCCGGATCGGACGATTCCAGCTTGATGACCCAAGCCGAGACTTGCGGTTCGCAGTCTTTGCAGAGAGTCGCTAGTGAACCAGGCAGGGGCTCTGGAGTCGCCGTGGAATCCTCAAGAATCGGCGGGGCCAGTCCGTCCAGCGCGGACTCAGTCGAGCCTGCCAGTTGATCTTCAGGCGGGGCTTCCGACTCAGTCTCAGGCACCATCTCCGAGGTGTCCGCTGCATGTGTATTCCACACCACATCCTCTTGCGGAGGCGACATTCCCTCATCCTCGCGGGCGGTCGCCTCATCGCGACCGGGAGTTTCGGATGCCGTATTGAACAGATCGAAACGAGGCAATTCATCCTCAGATGTAGCTCGCGTCTCGACTGGATCAACGGCGGCGACCGTCTCCTCTGGCTGTTCAGCGGAGGCATCGCCCCAGTCGAGTTCCCCTTCGTCGAGATCGAGCAGATCGTTCAGGTCTTCGTCCGAAACCTTAGAGGGAGTCCGGGCGACTGGCCGACCACTGCTGGCCCACTCCGGGAGTTCCGCCGACTGATCGGCACCAGCGACGGCTTCCGAGGGCCGGGTGGGTTTCTTCTGCGCTGTCTGTGGCAGAGTGCTTGGTTGCTTCTTGGGTTGTTCGGCCTGCAACTCGGCCAACTCAGCCCACGGATCGCGCGGCGTCTCGGGATCAATGGTCTTCCGGGGTTGCGTCTTCTCCTTCGAGACGGATCGAATCGGAGCAACGTCTGAATCGGGCTTTGGTGCCTGGCGAGCCTTGCTGGCGAGGGCCGACTGATCGGTTCCACTCGGCGATTGGGGCCGTCCGGCGGATGGTCCACTCCCCTGCTTTTCGAAATACAAGCGATACGCCTTGGCCGCGTTCGGGAAGTCCCCCTGCTTCTCGTAATCCTGGGCTTGGGCAAGCAGATCTGCCGCCTCTCCATCGGTCGCTTTGTGGAGCTTCTTCGAGGATGCCACCGGCTCTTCGGCCCCCACCTTGGACTTCGTACCCGGCAATCGAAGGCCCGACAATAATGGCTTAGAACTGCATCCCGGAAGCCCCGAGGCAGCCATACAGAGCGCAGCTGAAAGGCTCAGCCAACGGCACGATTTGCGGATCATGTTCCCCCCTTTTGCATGACGGAATGTGGCCGTCTGCAATTCTGACGACACAATGCATCGAGCGCACTCGACCTGCCCGGCATCGCGCAGCCCGTCTATTCATCGACGAGGGGGATGGGAACGGTTGAACCGAATCGGACTGGTCGCACCGAGAAATTGGCTTATGAAGGTCGTATCAGTTTCGATCGATTGAAGGTATTAGCCGAAGAAGACTCGCGTTGCGGTTCCGCGCAGCAGTTCCTGCCGATCGGCGTCGCTCAAAAAGTCACCGTGTCCGGTGAGCAGCTTCAACGAGTCGCCATAGGTATTCGGAGCCGTCAACTGGTATGGGCAATCGCTCCCCCACATCAGACGTTTCACCGAAAAGGCGGCGATCAACGTCTGAATCATTGGGAGCAGTTCGGTGTGCGGCGGCTGCTTCTTGCCGAGCGCGTAGTAGGCGGAGACCTTCACGTGGACGAGAGGGAACTGGGCCAGTTTCGCCAAGGCTTGCACCTGCTCCTCAGCGATCGTTCCCGTCATCCCGATACGGGCGAAGTGGTCAATAACGACCTTCGTCTTGGGAGAGAGCGTGCAGAGGGCATCGACTTCGGCCAGGTCTTCCGGCCCGATCAGCGGGCAGATGGCGCTCCCCTGCTGGGCGGCGTGCGCCCACATGGCCTTCATCCCGGCGGAGTCGCGCCACCGGTCCTTTCCCCCTTCGCCGGGGCGAATCCGAAAGCCGCGCATGCCGAGCGCGAAGAGCCGGTCCATCTCTTTTTCCGGATGCGGCGTGTCGGCCTCGATACAGGCCACCCCGGAAAAAGCTCCGGGGTACTTCGCGATGCTGTCGGTAATGTAACTGTTATCCAGACCATGATACGGCTTGTGCTGAATCAGCACGACCCGCGTCACGCCATGCTTCCCGGCCAGTTCCAGCAGTTCCTCAGCCGTGAAGCTGGCGGGCTTCAGATCGTCAACGCCTTGCCCATTCGCAAGGGGGTACTTCGCCAGATCGCGGGTCCAGATGTGCGAATGTGCATCGACCCAGCCGGTTGACCGATCCGCTGCCTGGACTGGCCCGTGAGCGATCGAAGCGGCAGCAGACATTCCAAGAACTCCCAAAGCCTGGCGACGGGTCAGCATGATCGATGGCTCCCTAAAGAATGGTGGAGTTCACTGTACGTCGGTCATCCGATGTCGTCTATCGATCGCAGTCGTCAGTTCTCAGTTTTCAGCCAGAGGGGGCAGGGGCTGGCGCTTCGGAATTCCGAAGTGCTGACCCCGGATTGACTTGCCAACCCCGACGGCTCGCTGCGCTCGCCGGGCGATTTCGGAGAAATCGCCGACAATGGGAGCGAAGTCCCCCGATTGAGTCCCGACAACTATTCCGACAGCTCATAGCTCCCGTCCGGGAACTCCCGCACCGCTGGGCCGATCTCTTCCGGAGCGGTCGGATGCAGTTGCAGTCGAACCATCTGGCCGCGGACGTTTCCTTCCACCACGACGAACGACATGGCATCGGAGTTATCCATCAAGGGGTTGTCCGGCATCGCATTCCACAGGAATGACTCGATCGAATCGAACTGGTCGAACAAGCCCTGCAGGTTGAACCGGAAGTTCTGGGCCATTTGCCGCCCATCGAGCGGGCCGCCGACAATCTCGGTCGCTCCCAGGAACATCGAGATTTCCCAGCCTTCATCAACGAAGCGGCTCTCGTAACCGACGCGGGCTTCGCCTCGGAACGGTTCGAAGAGATTGGCGACGGCGGTCACGAACTCCTGGATCGTGTCAGGCATGCGAATCTCAAGAGCCTCCCGTCCCCGGGTTTGCAGGCCTTTAATCAGATGTCGAATCACAAGGTGCGAATGAGCCAAGATAGGTCGCTCCGGACCGCAACTTCGTCGTCATCCCCCCGGATGGCGGCTGTGCGGTCGATGGGTTGGGCCAAAGGTCAGCGAATTTCGGCGGCAATCCATCGCACGATGCCTGCACACGGGCGGGGCATGGGCTGTGTTATCGGGGAGGGAGGTCGAGTCCATGCGGCAGAAACCGCCGACTGAAGGTTCCGGACAGGGGAGTTGGTCAGGAACAGTGAATAATCTGGTGGCAACGGATAATCAGGGTGCTCCGACCTGAACGCAGACTTGACGGACTCGTCCCACTTCCCGATCGCCTCGAACCAGACCCGTCGATCAGGCATTGACTGGCCAGCGGTCGCGTTCCTACCAGGAATGGATGGACGCCTTGGCGGTTGGCTGTCACGATCCTCCGATCATCCCGTCGTGACTTGGCTTCCGGTCCGAGCCGGTGATGAATCGAA
>JAYSVZ010000030.1:0-2859 GCA_043718305.1 Planctomycetota bacterium
ATCACGGCGACGAACGCCCCGCCGAACTCTTCGCACTTCTTCTCGCCGACCCCTTTGACCGAAAGGAACCCACTGACGGTCGTTGGGCGATGGCGGGCCATGTCGAACAGGGCAGCATCCCCAAAGATCACATACGGCGGCACGCTGCGCTCGCGAGCCAGTTCCAGCCGCAGCGTTCGCAGCTCCTCGAAGAGCCCCTCATCGACCCCCTCGCGGGAGAACTGCAACCGCCCACCCGTCTTGGAACTGCGGGTCTTCTTGGCCGTTGTTCGCGGCAAGCGCAGCTTGGGATCTCCGGCGGATTTAAAGAGTAGCTTTCCGGAGGGGCTGTTTTGCAGGACGCTGTACTCGCCGACGCTGATGAACCCTTGTGAGGTGAGTTGGCTGATCCAGTCCTGGATCACAGTCACTGGGTATTCTTTCAGTAGTCCGAACGTACTGAGCTTCTCATGCCCGCTATTGAGAATGCGATCATCCGGTACACCAGCCAGAACCGAGGCTGTGTACTTGCCGCCGAAGCGTTCGCCTTGCCGATGGATCGAGGAGACGATCATTTGTGAATAGCGCATCGCGGTTTCGGGAGGGAGTAGTTCGACATCGCCTCGGCAGTTGTCGCACGCATCGCCGCAGTCGGCGGGCAGGTCTTGGGCAAAGTGTTGAACCAACGTCCGATGGCGACAGCCAATCCCGTCGGCGTAGTCGATCATCCCACGCAGGGCCTTTTCGGCGACCGCGCGGATTTCGGGTGGTCCCTTTGCGATCATCTGCTGGCCGGTCACGACATCCTTGGGGCCGTAGAACATCCAGCACTCCGCCAGCAGTCCATCACGCCCTGCGCGGCCGGTCTCTTGCTGGTAGTTCTCGACCGACTTCGGCAACCCCGCATGGATCACATAACGCACGTCCGGCTTATCGATCCCCATCCCAAAGGCGACCGTGGCCACGATGATCGGCACCTCATCGCGGATGAATGCCTCTTGATTCGTCTGCCGGTCCTGGTCCGACATCCCCGCGTGGTAGGGTCGGGCGTTGTGGCCGAGCGAGGTCAGCTGCGCACTCAGGTCTTCGGTCTCACGGCGACTTAAGCAGTAGACGATCCCCGACTGCCCCTTGAACCGGTCGATGACTGTTGTCATCTGGTCAATCAGCCTGTCCCGGCGTTCGACGTAATAACCCAGATTCGGGCGGTCGAAGTTCCCGACCAAGACCTGCGGTGAGCGCAGGCGGAGCTGCTCGATGATGTCGGTCCGCACCCGCTCAGTGGCCGTCGCAGTAAAGGCGTGGATCCCCTTGTCCGGGAACCGCTCGCGGAGCTGGTAGAGCTTGCGATAGTCGGGGCGGAAATCGTGGCCCCACTGGCTGACGCAGTGCGCCTCGTCGATGGCGAAGAACGAGATCTTGGTGGACTTGAACAGATCGAGCGTGGCGGATGTGCAGAGTCGCTCGGGGGCGACATAGAGCAGCTTCAGCTTGTTGGCCTGCAAATCCTGAAAGATCTCCTTCTGCTGAGAAAAGTTCAGTGAGCTATTGATAAAGGCCGCCGCGACGCCGCATTCGCGAAGGGCGTCGACTTGGTCCTTCATCAGTGAGATGAGGGGCGAGACCACGATGGCGACGCCGTCCATGCAAACGGCGGGCACCTGGTAGCAGAGCGACTTCCCGCCGCCGGTGGGAAGGACGACGAGCGAGTCTTCCTCGGCCAGTACGCCCAACATCGAGGGCTGCTGCAACGGGCGGAAGTCATCGTAGCCCCAATGCGATTTCAGCGCATGACGGAGCCGCATCTCGGGTGACGAATCGGCAACGGGCAAGAGCAGGGACATCAAGACACCACATGGACCAACAACACTGGGAACGTTTCTCTGCAAGTCAGGAAGATCAACTCCGCCTGACTAGGCGACTAGATCTCATAAGGGCACCCAATGTCGGCCAGCACAACCCGCGGTGCAGGTCAAACTGCTGAGCATCCAGCACCAGTAACCCAGGCCCAGTCCAATGATCTTGGATTTGTGACCGGATTCGGACGTGGTGATCTTTCTGACTCCGAGAAAACTGAGCGACAAGATCAGTGCGGCGAGGCTGTAGTACCAGGCGGATGACATCGCACCGGACGCAATCGAAATCCAGGCCATGAACAGCAGAGGATTAGCCAGCCAGGCCAAGACTCCATCAAACACGGTGAACCAACCTGCGGTCAACAACCCAATCCCCGGAGCCCAAGCCCGCGGATTGTCACCCTCGATATAAAAACCGTCCAAACAGAGCGCCAGAAGATAGAAAACGGCACTCAACCCCCACATCGCTGGCGCGAACCACGTTGGAAGCTGCATGACGAGTGTGGTCATCGATTGTTCCTCTTCTGATGAAGCCCCGGCACACCAGCCTACTCTTGGATGGCCTGCTGCAACTGGACCCACTGCCGCTGGCCGGTGGTCAGGACCGCCTCATCGGGACCGATCTCGGTCGGCGAGTACCCCGGATGGCGGCCATGTTTATACGGGTCGTTGCGGCGGGTGTTGTAGGAACCGATGAGCGCCCAGCGGGGGTGTTCGCTGTGGTTCTGGTCCGAGCGGTGCAATAGGTTCGCGTGGAACAACACGGCGTCCCCCGGCTCCATCTCGACGTACACCAACTCGAACCGGGCCAGCGCGGCGTTGACCCGCTCCATGTCGGCTCCGGTCTGGTCGCCGGTCTTGAGATGCTCGATCCGCCCGATGTGGTGCGACCCCTTCAGCACCTGCAAACACCCGTTCTCCTGCGTCGCCCGGTCGATCCCGATCAGGCAACTCCCCATGTCCGGCAGCAGGCACCCGTTGTTGTACCAGTACCCATAATCCTGGTGCCATTCCCAGGCCCCGC
>JAYSVZ010000291.1:0-19660 GCA_043718305.1 Planctomycetota bacterium
GGTACGCCGATGAAGGGGTAGCTGCGGTTACTCCCTTCGTTGGCGAAGACGAACGTGGCCACGCGCGTGGTGTCGGTCTGGAAGGCCAAGACCATCAGATCACCGAGCAGGCGGATGTGGTCCGCATAAGCGTCCGGGACGCCCTCTGGTTTCTGGGCCGCGATATCGGGAGCATCGCCGAGTCGCTTGGACTTCTCGATCCGCTGCTCGATCTCGCGGACAGCGGTCATGTACTCATCGAGCTTGCGGCGGTCAGAACCGCTAACCTGATCGGAGAGTCGCTTCGCATCATCCGACACAAAATCGAGCACGCTCTGGTGGTATTTTTCGCGGCGGGTGCGGGCGGCAGAACTCTCTCCGGCCCGTCCATTCGTAAACAGGCGTTCGAAGACCAGCTTCGGGTTGACCTCTTTTGGCACCGGCTGGGATTCCGACTTCCACGCAATATTCGACGAATAGGCACAGCTGTAACCCGAGTCACAACTCCCCGAGATCGCTGCCGGATCGCAGCCGATTTCGAGGGAGGGGAACCGCGTGACCTTGCCGAGTTCCATGGCTGCGAGCTGGTCGACGGAGACTCCCGCCCGAATGTCTGCTCCGTCGGTCTTGCGAGCCTGTGTTCCGGTCAGGAAGGTCGCCAAGGCCCGCGCATGGTCGCCGCCGCCATCACCGTTGGCTGCGGCTTTTTGCTGCGTCAGGCCGGACAGGATATTGAACTGCTCCCGCAATCCGGCCAGCGGCTCCAGGGTCTTGGTGAGCGAGTACCCTGGCCCCTCGGAAGCGGGAGTCCAGTCCTCCATTCGCATCCCATTCGGGACGTACATGAAGGCCATCCGCACCGGGGCCGCAGGGGCTTCGGCGGCAAACAGACTCCGTGGCCCCATCGCTTCCAGCATTGGCAGCGCCAGTGAAACACCCAATCCACGCAGGAGAGTACGACGGGAAATCGGCAGCATGGGAGCTTTCTCGGGGGCCAAGGCGGAACAAGCGGCAGTCGCATCCATACTGTACGGAGGACGCAGCGACAATTCGCCCGCCAACCGATCAGGATGCACCGATATCATACATCATAGCAATCGACCGACCCTTGGCGAATCCCACAGCCAGACTGGATGAAGTTATGAAGTTCCGGCCCGTGGGTTAAAAAGGGAGAACGATTCGTAAGGCTCACTATTTCAATGCGTTGTGGACAAGAAATACGCAAACATTGATACATAAGACCGGTCCTTCATGGCCGTCTATGCTGGATTTAACGTCTCTCACGGCTCGTGCCGACTTCAATCAGAGCAAGCGGCCCTCAGCCAGAGTTAATTCGGGAGTTGTCTCGCCACGCCCCCCAACCCCCTCCCGGGGAGAGGGGATCCGGGGAGTGCTGGCTGTTGCCTTACGTCGCCTTCTCGCCGATGTTGATCACGCACTGCTGGATCAGATCGCCGACCTGGACATTTTCGGCCTGGCCATCGTAGTTGAGCAGCGTACGATGCTTCAGGACTTCATTCGCGAAGTAGCGGATGTCATCGAAAGAAACGTGCGCTCGACCTTGGCTGAGAGCTCGCACGCGGGCGGCGCGGATCAGAGCCTGGGCCGCGCGGGGGCTGGCACCGTAGCGGACGAATTTCTTGACGCCTGCGGGGGACTCCTCCGTTTCGGGGTGCGTCGAGAGGACCAAGCGGCAGGCAAACTCTCGCATCGGGTCGGCGACCACGACCTTCGACAGCACATCGCGGAGCTCCATGATCCGCTCGGAGTTGAGCAGCTTGCGAAGCGTGACTTGTTGCTTGAGGATCGTCCGAGTGACGATCTCGTTCATTTCAGCGAGGGTCACAAACGGGACGTTGATCTTGAACAGGAACCGGTCAAGTTGGGCTTCGGGAAGAGGGTAAGTTCCTTCTTGCTCCAACGGGTTCTGGGTCGCCATAACGAAGAACGGCTGCTTGAGACGGTGGACCGTTCCGAAGGTGGTGACGGTCCCTTCCTGCATCGTTTCGAGGAGGGCGGACTGGGTCTTCGGCGTGGCACGGTTGATTTCGTCAGCGAGGAGCAATTGGGTAAAGATTGGGCCGGGCCGGAACTCGAACTGGTAGCGGCCCTTTTCGTCGGTATTCATGACGTTGGTGCCGACGATATCGGCGGGCATCAGGTCGGGGGTGAACTGGATTCGCTTGAAGTCGAGGTCGAGGACCTGCGACATCGCTTTGATGAGTTCCGTCTTGCCGAGTCCGGGAACCCCTTCCAGCAGCACATTGCCGCCGCAGAAGAGGGCCGTCATGGCGGCCTCGACCACGCGGGTCTGGCCGACGATGACCTTCCCGATCTCGGCGCGGACCTCGTGAAAGGTCGCCTGAAAATCTTGAGCCTCAGCCTTCATGGCACCGGTGTCGAAGACCGTGACGGGAGCGAGGGGGGTGTTGTCGATGAGGTCCATGAGAATCTCGGGAGGAACGTTGAGGGTTGATGGAGTGGCGAGGGGCTAGAGCGGGATGTCACTGGTCATTCGAGCGGTTTCGGGAGTCGTCTTGACACTCGGCCCTCACCCCCAGCCCCCCCAGCCCCTCTCCCAGGGGGAGAGGGGAGCCAGCAAGTGAAAAGACCAGTGACTGAATTCAATCACTTCTCCCCATCTTGTTGTCGCTTCCGCTTCATGTCGAGCAAGCGGCTCGTCGTCGAGGTGTCCTCAATGGGAGCCTTGGTCGGAGCTGATTGTGGACGCGAACTGGGGGAGGGTTTAGACACAGTGCGATCAGGAGTGGGCCCGACCTTCTTGAGGAAGGCGGGATTGGCCCCCGGATTCGCTCCCGGGGGGCGTTGCCCCTTGAGCTGGTTGCTGACTTCGAGCTTCTTGGCGAGGAGTGTGCCCATCGTCGCGGTCGAGGCGGTGGCCTTCCCCAGTCCGAGGGCGTTCATCACGCGAGCCCAGTCGATCTGGATACGCCGCATGCCGACATCCAGCGGGACCAAAAAGCAGAGGGCCATCAAGAACCAGTCGAAAATCGGCTGCGAGGTGGACTTCGTCACGCGGCGATTAAAGATCTGCTCTGAGGCTTCAAGGGCGGTGGCGGTGGGAGTCAGGTTGGTGCCGCCGGTCGCAGCCCGAATCTGCTCGAGCAGGATCGAGTTGCTGGTAAACCGCAGATACTCCGGGGAGTAACTGACGATAAACCCGCCGGTGGTGCGATCGCTCCGCTGCCCCGATTTTCCAACGAGCGTCACTTGATACCGGCCAGCCCCCCATTGGCGGAACTGGGTCTGATACCGGCGGGGGGCGACCTGTTTCAGCGAGACCATCTCCTTGCGATCGTTCGGTCCGGAGACGAGGGCCGTCACTTCGAGGAACATCTCCTCGGGATGAAAGTCCTCGGCCATCACGACCCCTTCGGACCCGGTCGAGTATGCCCACATCCGCATGTGGCCGGGTTGCCGCACGCGGGAGATGCGGATCATCAGTTGCTTGACGAAGGCGTCGAACTTCTGCCAGTTGACCCACTTGCTGCCGAAGAAGCTGGAGAAATCGCCGGTGTAGGCCGCCGTCGCCCCCAGCCCGTAACGCCACACGGCGAGGATCGGATCGCGAATGTCCCCCTCACCATCGGGTTCGGTGTAGAGGATCTCCTCGGGGAGTCCCGTCTCCTTGATCGAGGTCAGCACGTACCCATCCAGGTGCGGAACCGCGTCGATTCCCCGCATGACCGGCGAGGCGAACCCCTGGCGGACCTTGACGTCCCCCTTGAAGACCAGGTTCCGCTTGAGCGTCTTGGCCTCCTTGAAGAAGATTGACGGCAGCTTGTTCGGGTCGTCCGGGAAGTAGTAGCGGCCCTTGGTCACGTCGGCGATCCGCCGCATGATGTCGACCTCGGCACCACCGTGCGGGAAGATCGACACCGTGGAGATCGTGATCCCCTCGTCGACGAATGATTGCAGTAGCGTGGCAGGCGGCGGAGCGGGGTCACCGTCCGAAATAATAATCATGTGCTTCGAAGCCGCATCGCTCGCTTTCAGTCCTTTGAGACCCAGCGCCATGGTAGGGGAGAAGGCGGGCATGTCCCCCGGTTCCGCCGCGTTGATCTTGGTCGCGGCGTCCTGGTAGTCGCCCACATCACCGAGCTTGATGACCCACTGCTCGCCGGTCCCTTCATAGTCGATCACGCCGACTTCATCACGGGCACTGAGCACCTTCACCGCTTCCTTCGTGATCCGCTTGGCCCAGGTGTTCCCCTCGGGGAATTCGCAGGTATGCAGGATGATGACCAGCGCCCCTTTTGGCAGCACCTTTTTATTGGTCACATCCATGCTGACGGGGAGCGCATCTTCGAGGATCGTCCGGTGATACCCGCCGGGGCCGTAGCTCCGCTGGCCGCCGATCATCAGGAACCCGGTCCCCTCGTTGAAGACGGAGTCATGGATCGCCTGCATCTGGGCTTCGTCGAGCGAGTAACGCTCGACGTTGCACAGAATGATCGAGTCATACGGCAGCAGCGAGAGCGCATCGCGCGGTACGTTGAGAGCGGGCATCACCTTCACTTCGCGCTCGGCCCGTTGCAGCGAAGCGACCAGCGGCTTGAACTCGTCATCGGCCCCCGAAGGGTCGGTGATGAGGAGTACCTTGCCCTTACCTTCGATGTAGAGATACCCGTCAGCCCGGTTGTTTTGGACCAGATTGTCGGTCCCCTTCTCGGGTTCGATCGTCGCCTGATACTCGATGTACCCCGGCGTCTTCAGCTCCATCGGGATGTCGTACCGGTTCTTGCCCGCCTTGATCTCGATCTCGCGCTCATCAATCGCTTCGCCGTTCTCGGTGAGCTTGAGCTTGGCCTTCCCCGGTTTCAGCGAGGAGACAACGACCGAGGCGTTGTACCGCTCGTTGAGCTGGATGCGCTGCGGCAGTTCCAGGCGTTCGATCCAGACCTCGCGGTCATAGCTGTAGTTGATCTGCTTGATGTCGACGGCGATGTTGCGTTGCTTGAGCTGTTCCAGGACTGGTCCGAGGTTCCCCGCTGTCTCGGCTCCGTCGCTAATCAGGACGATCCGGCCCTGCGTATTTTCGGGGAGCATCGCTGCTGACAGGGACAGGCTCTGTTCAATATTCGTTGCATCGGGCCGGATCCGGGAGTTGAACGTGATCGACCCATCGGCCAGCGGGAACGATTCTCGCGGTGGCAATTCGACCGCTGCGTTCGAGGCGAAGGTCACCAACCCGACCTCATCGCGGGGCGGTTTCTGACTGACCACATCATAGATGTACTTCGCCCCATCATCCGATGAATCGCGGCCGATCGAGTCGGAACTATCGAGGGCGAAGACCACCGACAGCCGATCGGTCGATCGCACCGCGCGCGGCTCAGCCAGCAAGGCGACAAAGACTCCCAAGAGCAATAGCCGCACCGCAAGCGCTGAGCTCGCTCGTCCCAATACGATCGCCGCCGCTACGACACCGAACAGCCCGGCCACGATCAGACACCCGATCAACGCCACCGATGGTGGCTGCCGCAACGCCCACGGCACCAGTCGGACCAAACCAGCCAGTAGCCACGCGATGGCGACTGCCCAGCCAACGGGGACGCGGTACTCATCCTGTCGACCGACCGTGACGCCAATGGCAATCCCACTGATCGCAATCGGGACGATCCAATGAACGACCGAATGCCAGTGCGGTGCCCATTGCGCCAAGGCGACCATCGACCCCGGTATGGCGGCCACGAGCAAGAGCCAAAGACCGAGCTTCCGGTCCTCGCCGCCGCATGGTAATCCGTGAAACCCATTGCGGTGCATCCACCAGACCCAGGCTGCGATCGGCGTTAATGCGAAGGCCCACGGACGCAGAAACGCCATCGTGTGGTTTCGCTGCATGAGCCACATGGCCAGCAGGTAGGCGGTGATCGCCAGCGTAATCCCGATCAGGTCGGTCCACCGTACGTTCGTCCGGGAAGGTGGAAAGATCGCTGTGATCCAGCGGAGCAGCGTCTTCATGGTCGCCCTCCCGCCAAGGTCAATTGCACAATCCGTCGGTTGCCAGTGTCAGCAATGAACACGCGACCGTCCTCCGCCACCGTGAGCGCCCACGGCGTCCACAGCTCCTCGAACCCACGTCCCTCGTGGCCGTACTGAGCCACCAGTTTCCCTTGAGGCTCAGCGACTGTCACCCGGCACGCTCCGTACTCAACGAGGTAGAACAGCCCGTCGGGACCAAGGGCCATATCGTAAGGGTAATAGAGTCCCCCCTGTCCCGCCCAGTCGAGAACATCCAGCGGCTGGCCTTCATCGGAAAATACTTGGACCCGGCAATTGATGGCGTCGGCCACGTAAAGCTTGGAATCGATCCAGACCATCCCACTGGGCCGCTGGAACTTTCCCGTCTCGGTGCCGAGTCCGCCGAACTCCAGCACAAACTTTCCATCGGGAGCGAACTTCTGAATGCGGTCGCTCCCCCCGTACTCGGCCACGTAGAGGAACCCCTTGGGGTCTTGCAGCAGATCAACGGGGTAGGTGAACTCACCGGGCTTCTCGCCCTTGGTCCCGAACTTGCTGAGGAGGACCCCCTGCTTCGAGAAGAAGACCACTTGATGGTAATGCGTATCGGCAATGGCGACCCGCCCATCCTGCAAGATGCGAATCCCCTCGGGCTTACCGACACTCGACTCCGGCATCCGCCATTGCCGGACGAGCTTGTTCGTATTGTCGTAAACCAGGATCCGCCCCGAGTCATCGAGTACGTAGAGCTCCTTCTCGGGGCTGATGGTCAAAGCCCGCGGAGCAGGCATCCGCGCCCCATCGACCGGAATCCGCACCACGTCCGAGGAGACCACCTGCAAGGCGGGCACACCCAGCACCGCATCACAGCCGCCCTGCCCCAGGGTGACCAACGCGGCCATGATGATCGCGAGAATGCGAAGCGACACCCGCTGTCCTGGCTGAAGGCTCGGACGCGGCGGGCGGTGATAGACCCGCTCGGTCTGACCCGTGACGAGATGGGTCAGTTCGACCTCGGCGAGGCTCCCGGAGAAACGTTCGGTGGTCACGCTGTAAGGCCCCTCATCATCCGCCACGACCCGCAACCGCTCAGGCCGAACAGGCCGTAGCCCGGGCCCCTTTGGCCCGGCCAACTGGTTGTTGTCGGAAGAAGACAATTCAGCAGGAAGGCATGGAGGCACGAAGGCCGGAGGGGACATGCCGATCGGCTTCTGGACAGGTGACATTCTCTCTTGTTCACTGGACTTAAATTCATAACCCTCTGTCACTAACCCCTCACCTCTCACCTCTAACCCAGCCTCTTCGCCGACCCAATTACACGCCCCCAGAAACCGCGCCATCTCCGGCGACGCGGGCCGCTCGTAGAGTTCCTCGACGGAGCCAGACCAGACCAGCTTCCCCGCATCGAGACACAAGCACCAGTCGGCCTCGGACAGCACTCGCTCGGGCGAATGAGTCGAGAAGACCAGACTCGCGCCAGTGCTAGCGACCTCATCCCGCAGAACCTTCCAGCACTGGTCGCGGAGGGCGGTGTCAACATGTTCCAGTGGTTCATCGAGGACCAGGACGCGCGGCTGGGCAGCAACCGCCCGCGCCACGCTCAGGCGAGAGGCTTCGCCTTGCGATAGGCGATTCGGGAAGGCTTTCGCCAACTCGTCTAACCCAAACCCCGTGAGCAGACGCTCGATCCGCTCATGATCTCCCGTCGGCGAAACCGCGTCCAGATGTTCGTGAACCGTGAGATGCGGCCAGAGACCAAAGTCGGGAGGGGACCAGAAGTGGAACGGAGCGTTGGTCCCTTGTCCTTGGTCCCTGGTCCTTGGGGTGCTCGCTAACCTCTCACCACTCACCTCTAACCCCTCCGCTTCCTCATACCCCACCAGCAGATTCAGCAGCGAGGTCTTCCCCGACCCGCTGGCCCCGACAATGGCGACGCGTCCCGTGGGGATCTCAACGGAGACTTCCTCAAGGCGCGGTCGACCCCGACCGGTGAGTGTCACATTGTGGAGGGACCAAAGCATGGGGGTTAGAAACTCGAAGTTGCGGACCGGAGAAAGAGTGCGTGTGATTCGGGCGATCAAGAAGTGAGCCGCAGGGCGCTAGCCGCGGGTTCTGGCGGACGATGAGAAGAACCGGCGGCTAGCGCCGTGCCGCTCACAAAGGTGTCATTCCAGACCGATCAAGGATTAGCCTTCGGGCTTAGCAAAAGTCCCAAGCGATTCGGTTTCGGATTTCGAGTTTCGGATTTCCTCCCCATCACAACGCCCATCATCCCCATCAGGACTAGCGGCACCGCTAGCACCACGACCAGCATCGCAGCCAGTCCCGGAATGTGGCCGTAATGCAGGAAATTGTAGAGCCGCATCGGGGCGGGGGCCATCCCCGCTGGTCGCAGGAGCGACGGTAACGTCAACTCGAGGTAGGCCCACCAGAAGAGTAACGCCATCGCCCAGAACCGCCCCTCGCCCTGCAACCGCCAAACAATCGCTCGACCCCACCCCCCCCGCTGATCGCTCGTCTCCCCCTCCGGCCCCCCTCTCCCGTGGCACGGGCGTCCCGCCCGTGAATCCCTGGGAGATCGCATGGGCGAGACGCCCATGCCACTGACTTCAACAGTCCCCCCGGGGCTGGGGGTGAGGGTCGGCTGTAAGGACGATGATTCTCCCCAGTGGTCGACCATCCCCTTTGCCAGATAAAGCCCAGACTGGCCCTCACTCCTGAGCAGCATCGCCCGCATCGCCAAGGCCCTCGGAAGGAGAAACAGCACCATTGCCACGACGAGTGGCACAGGAGAATACGACGGCTGAAGCCCGATTCGTTGGCAGATTTCAAAAATCAGGAGGCCGAGGGCCAGCGAACCGAGCAGACCGGGGAGGAGGAGTGGGAGGAAGAGCAAGTGGTTGAGGAGGCTAAATCGGTTTCGAACATCGTCCTGACGCTCGGCCCTCACCCCCAGCCCCTCTCCCGAGGGGAGAGGGGGGCCGGAGGGGGGGCTTGGTATTCGGGAACGGTTTAGCCACTCCATCGCCTGCATCACCCCCCACAGGCAGAACGTGACCGTCACCGCTAGCACGAGGGCGTCGCCGATCTCTTGCCAAATCGCCGCTTGAAGCCGCATCACTCCCGCACCGCGAAAGGCCCCGATCGCTAGACTCATCACCGGCCAGATCACGACGAGCAACCACGAGGCGGCTAGCGCCTTGCCGCTCAAGCGAGCGGCCAGAAATACGATCCCCGTAGGACGGGCATTCCTGCCCGTCCCGGAACGAAGGCCAACCTCACGATCCACTTCGTTCGGCCATTCGTGAGTGATGCGTTCGCTCGGGACGGCCTGGAAAGGCCGTCCTACTGGGAGGCGTCTTCTGGCCGCTCGCCTCACGAAACTGCTCCGGGCCTCCCGGCCTCCGTGGTGAATTCGCTGCCTCTCACTCATCCAATAAGCCAACACGGGCACCGTCAACAGCATCCCATACCCGACCGGCAACACGAGGAATCGCCACACCTCGGCCAGTTCAACCCCGCCCGCTTGCTTAGTAAAGATCCACTCCGCCCACCCCCGAGCTTGCATCAGCGTGGCAACTTCGACCTCCTGAAAACAAAGCAACGCGGCAAGGGCACCCGCTGTCAACTGCCGAGGGAGTTCGCCCGCCAGCAGCGCCCGGACTCGTTCGCTGAGTGGCACTCGTCTTCCCGAGCGTTCAGCCAGTCCCCACAAGAAAACTCCCGATGGCCCCATGGCCGGTTCCGGAAGCCACTCCAGGGCCAGGACCACCACTGGCGTCAACTGAGCAACGACAATCGCGAGGTATAACAACTCATTCAACAGCGGAGTTTGCACCAGTGACAGCGAGGCATTGCGGTAGGCATACCCCACGACCAGCCCCGGCATAAAGAATGGGGCGAGGAGCAGGAAGTAGGACGGGCCCTTTGGCCCGTCCGGACGGGCCAAAGGGCCCGTCCTACGCGCAAGTCCCCAGCACAGCCCCCCCGCGAGGAGGCTGCGAAGGATCGACCAGGCGATGGCGGCCTCGTAGCTCATCGGGCATATTCCGACTTGAGCCACTCGCGGCAAGCATCGGCCACATCGGCAGCGTCCGCCACGTTCCAGGATTCGCTGGCCCATGCCACTAGCGGACGGACCTCTTCTGGAATCTTCTCCGACGGAACGGTGCCCAGCGGGATCTGCCGAGCGGTCTTGGCGAGTTGCATCTCGACCTCTTCAGAAAGCAGATACTCCAGTAATCGCCGCGCCTCATCGGGTCGATCGGAACTCTTGAGTAGGGCCACTGTATTGGGGATGCAGAGCGTCTGGCCATCAATCCGGATCGGGTGCATCTCGACCTTGTAGCCCGCATCGCGCGCTGCGAAGACATCATCGGTATCGGTCATGCCGATGTCGCAACTTCCCCCCGCCACCATGTCGCGGACCATGGCGTTTCCCGCGACGAAGCGGCATCTCCGATCCACAAGTTCGAAGTGTTCCAACTGGGTCTGTCCCGCTCCGTGGAGGTGCCAAAGCATGGCGAATTGGGTGAAGGTCGTGCCATAGAGCGGCTTCGCGATGGCCATCCGCGAGAGATCGGTGGGGAGGTGAGAGGTCAGCGGTGAGGGGGGAGTGAAAGACGGGAGCGGATTGGAGGCGTCTGTTGGCTGCCGGCCTGCGTCACCGCTTGCCGCTTGCCCCTTGTCCCTTGTCCCTTGCTCCACATTCTCTCTCGTGATCCAGACCCGCATCCGTCCGGCGAACCCGTGCCAGTGCCCCGCGCGGTCCTTGAATCGCTCCGGAATCCGCTGGGTGGCCGGTCCGGTATACGCGGCGAGCAGTCCCTGCCGCTTGAGCCGAATCGTGCCCAGAACTTCGTTATTCCAAAACAGATCACACGGCGACTGGTCCCCCTCACGCAACAGCCGCTCGATCAGACCGAGCGATTTGGTGGCCTCGGTGTCGCCCACGATTGTGACCTTGATTCCGGTCTGTCGCGTAAACTCCTCCAGCACCGGTTCGGCATAGACCAGGTCGTGGGTGCAATACACCACCAGCGAATCGTTCGCCCGGCGCGTGATGCTGGACCACGCAATGTACAGGCCCACGGTCAGTAGTAGTGTGACGAATAAGTGGCGTCGCGAAGCGATCACGCGGGCTCCTTCAGTGGCCAGCCGGTGAAAACTCGGCGTCCTCATGGATTGAGAAGCTCGTCTTTCAACTGCTGCCAGGAGATCGCTCCCTCCCAGTCACCTGTTCGGCGCTCCAACTCCTCATGGAACTCGGGATCGTCATCTGACAAGCCCGGCAAGTCGTCCGGCAGGGTCTCCAACAATCGATCAACAATGACCAGGCGATCCCCTTCAGAGAGCTGCAACACGACCTCCAAAATCTCATCACGAGTCGTCGCCACGGGATGCCTCCGATCGATTGAAGTTCGATTGTTGCTGAATCAATGAATTCTACTGACGGTCTCGTCTCTGAAACAGAGGCGGTCGTGACATTCATGAAAAACGTGCGGGAAGTCGCGAGGCCGTTTACTCCCGAATCGTCACCGTCAGCTCCATCGGCTTCCCATGGCGCAAGATCTTGACCTTGATCTTGTCCCCGGGAAAGTGCTCAGTGACCCCATAGGCGAGGAGATCCGATTCCCGCACGAGGTCCGTGCGGCCATCGAACGCGACCACGACATCATCCTTCAGCAGTCCCGCCTGCTTGGCGGCGTCATGCGGAGCGTACTGTCCGACATGCTTGATCTGGAGGGCCATGCCGGTCTCCGAAACCCCCGCAGCCGTTCGGTCCTCGGCAGTCATCTCTTCACTGAAAAAGCCCCCTGTGGCCATCCGGCGCAGACCCCACGAACTCGATCGCCAGGCGATGTTGTCCTTCTGTCTCCAACCCGCTGTGAGTTTGATTTCCAGAGGCAATAGTTTTTCACCGCGTCGGACCGTGGCCAGAATCGTGGCACCACCGGCGTCAGCGTGGTGCAGCACCCATTGCACATCAGCCATCGAAAGCATCGGCTGTCCGGCGAGGGTCTCGATGCGGTCGCCCGCTTGGAGTCCCGACTTCGCTGCAAGCGAGTCAGCAGTCACCTCGACCACCGTGGCTCGCGTCTGCGGGTCGAGGACCAACCCGATGGCTTTCGGGTGCGGGTAGGGGAACAACACCTGCTCCGGAATCACCTCCCGCTGCGACCGAATGTGATCCCGCTGGGCGTCCCCAATCTGGTGGCAATGAATACAACTCTGGACCACGTTCCCCTCGTAATTGAGCTGCGAGGTGTACTTCTCTTTCAATCCGGGGAGCAACTCCGGCGCGGCAAACTCCGGCTTCGGCCCCCGCTTGCCCGCTAGTGCTTTTTGACTCTCCGGGTACTTCTGGTGCAGCTCCAGCGCCCCTTCCAGAACCCGTGCCATCCCCGGCAAGGAGACATCTCCCAGCCACTCCGTGCGGTGCGAACGCGTCCCGAACCGCCCGTAGATCGTCCCGTCCGCGTTCAGCAGAAAGGCTGTGAATGACTGATCGGTATCGAATTGAAACAGCGACAGATCGAGCCCATTCGTTCCCACGACCCGCACTCGAACGAACTGGTCGAGCAGTGGTCGCAGCTCCGGATCGTTGTCCATCAGTTCATCATCGAGCTTGACGCACTCCTCGCACGGCAGGCAGCGGAGGATGACCAGGATTGGCTTTCCCGATTGCTGGGCGGCGGCGAATCCCTTGGCCAGATCGTTGTAGATCCAGTAGCCGGTCGCTTCGACCTTGACGCGGTCCTCGCGGACCTTCTGCTCGCGAGTTTTCTTGGGTTCTTCGGCCTGACAGAAAGCCACCCCCAGCATCAGCACCATGCCGACCGACAACAGACATCGCATCATCGCAACCTCCATCCAGAAAACGGCACCCATGCAGTCCGGATAGACTGCCAGCCCGCAAGACGCTCGTCAAGTGACAAGGCATAAGGTGACAAGGAGGGCCACCGGTGGTGTCGCTGGCGCTCAACCACGCTCGACCACCGGCTAATTTCTGAGACCCCTCTGGGGTCGGGTCGCCGCCTGAGACCACTGAAGACTGATGGCGAAAAAGCACCAGTGCCGCTGCAACGCTAAAACTCGGCGTGGGAGTCCAGGCTTTAGCCTGTCCGGAACAGCCTAAAGGCTGGACTCCAGCCCATACCGTTAGTGTGGACGAGGCACTACGCATACAGCTTCGCGACCCAATCGCCATACCCGTTGTACTTGACGGTATCGAACACCTCGCCAGTGCCGAGCATCTGTTCGAACTCCTGGCTCCAGCGGGGGTGGGGCACCTCGGGATCGACGTTGGCTTCGAAGCTGTATTCGTGGGGACTGAGGGTGTTCCAGAACGTCGCGGGCGGGGTGGATGTGAACTCTATTTTGACGATCGACTTGATGCTCTTGAACCCATACTTCCAGGGAATCACGAGCCGGACCGGAGTCCCGTTCTGCTTCGGAAGCGGAGCCCCGTAGATCCCAGTGGCGATGAAGGCCAGTTCATTCATGGCCTCGGCCATCGTGAGACCCTCCTGGTACGGCCAGGGGTGGCTGCTCGATTGCTCGGGGGCCTCGGACGGGCGCATGAAGGTCTCGAACCGGACAAACGTCGCCTTGGGATCGGGGTCCGCAGCCTTGATCAACTCCGAAAGCGCGAACCCGGTCCAGGGAACACACATGGCCCACCGCTCCACACACCGATGGCGGTACGCCCGCTCTTCCAGAGGAAATGTGGCGAGAAGTTGATCGAGGTCGTATGTCTTCGGCTGCTTGCAAAGGCCGGTCACCTCGATCGACCAGGGAGACGGGTTGAAGCTGCCGACGAACCGATAGACATCTTTGGTCGAGGCGAACTCGTAGAAGTTCGCGAACTGCTCCGTCTCGCGGCGGACCGTTTCCAGCCGGCCATACTCATATTTGGGATGGCGTGAAACGGGGTACTTCGAGGTGTCGAGCGCCACTGCGCCGGCGGCTGTCAGTTCTTCATCGGTCGGGGCCTGCGTGCATCCCGCCAGAGCCAGTGCCGACGCCCCCAGGCCCAGCAAGAACTCGCGCCGCGAGGGGCGCGGACCGCAATAGATCGCCTGGGTGGTCAGCAGCCGTTGCGGCACATCCCAAGGACGACGCACAAATCCGTTCATGGCGGGAGTCTCCGAATCAGAGGCGGTTCGACACTATACTAAAGACTCTCCGTGTGTGCATCACAAAAGTAGACCACCCAACACTCGAACACTCGCGAGTCAGGGACAGGGGGATTGAAATGCAGAGGGCACAGAAATCAAGAGCACTTCATTGACGCATGTGATCACCAGTGGATGGTGTCAGCATGCAACCGATGAAAACGACTCGTAGAATAATCGACAGGTACAGCAATTGAGTGAGGATCTCCTGGAAACCTTGGAGGTACCCTGCAGCCAATACTCCCCAACACTGCAATGTCACAAAGACAGCCAAAACAATGGAGGTATAACGAGTGGAAGCGATGCCCTCACTCACTCCCCAAAAAACTCTCAACTGAATGATCAGTCGGAACAAGTCGATCACTCCAAGAAAAACGAGAACCGGACCCGCGATCCGCCCCCTGGAGAACTGCTGCGCCCCTATACCGAGACTCATGAGCGTTAGGCCGATCATTACCCCGAGGCAGATGAGTGCCAATCTCACTGGAAGCGGCATACCGTCAGAACTCGAGCGACGCCTCGACTTTTTCTTTGAGGACTTTTTTGGGGGCGGCAGGAACTCTTCTTCGACCTCTTCGTTCCAGTCGTCCTCAGACTCTCGCCGTACGACGATCACTGCCGAGCAATCCCTACAGCGGATCTTCTTCCCCTCCACCTCATCTTTCACGGAGTAAGTTTTGCCGCAGTTACCACATTCGATTTTGATGGCCATCAGATTGCCTCTTCCCAAGATCGATTTCGTCGGAGTCTGGGTGGTCCAGACACTGCTTGAAGTGTTTGGGTTGTGGAACAGCGAGAGGCCCCTGAGAACGCGCCCACCATTCAATCCCTCTTGTTCCATCGTCACTGCTCGCCATTGTGACGCACTGCGACGCATTGCGGCACGAAATTCAACGAGGAGCCTCACACGAAGGCACAAAGATTCGAAGTGGGAATCAAATACCACAATCAAGGGATCAATGGACTTATTCTTCACGCGTGAGGAAGTGATGCCTTCATTCGTAGCCACTGTTCAATTCTGACCGCGTGAAGAATACATTGTGCCTTCGGGCCTTTGCGTGAATCCTGCCTGACAGAGTTCAAAATGACAAACTAGTCAGCCGTAGTGCCGTACCCCAAATGCCGCCCACATTCACATCCGCAGTGACGACGCGGTATGATCTCCGCACCCCACGAATCCCTCTCCTTTATTGCAGGAGTCCCAGTCATGCCCCAGGCCATCGCTGCTGCCCCCCCCGTTTCCTATGCTCGTCCCCAGGTCCGCCAGACCAAGATGCTGATTGGCGGCAAGTGGTGTGATTCGGTGAGCGGAGAAACCTTCGTCACTGTTCATCCCGCCACGGAAGAGAAGATCGCCGATGTCGCGCGCGGCAATGCCCAGGACATCGACAAGGCCGTCAAGGCCGCCCGCAAGGCGTTCGAAGAAGGCCCTTGGCGGACGATGGATGCACGGAATCGTGGCCAGCTGATCGGCAAACTGGCCGACTTGATCGAACTCCACGCTGAAGAGCTGGCCGCTCTGGAAACCCTCGACAACGGAAAGCCGATTCGCGATTCGATGGCCGCCGACATTCCGCTGGTGATCGACTGCTTGCGGTACTACGCGGGCTGGGCTGACAAGATCACCGGCAAGACGATCCCGGTCCGCGGCGACTACTTCTGCTACACCATGCGAGAACCAGTCGGCGTGGTGGGGCAGATCATTCCGTGGAACTTCCCGGCTCTGATGGTCGCTTGGAAGTGGGGACCGGCTTTGGCGACCGGGTGTACGATCGTGATGAAGCCCGCCGAGCAGACGCCGCTGTCATGCTTGCGAATGGCGGAACTGGCCACAGAGGCCGGGTTCCCACCGGGAGTCATCAACGTGGTCCCCGGTTACGGCGACGCGGGGGCCGCCCTCGTCAAGCACCCGGATGTCGACAAGATCGCCTTCACCGGGTCGACCGAAACGGCCCAGCTCATCATGCGCGATGCGGCCCAGACCTTGAAGCGGCTGACGTTCGAACTGGGTGGTAAGAGCCCCAACATCGTCTTCGCAGACAGCGACATTGATGCGGCCATCGCCGGGGCGGAGTTCGGGCTGTTCTTCAATCAGGGGCAGTGCTGTTGTGCCGGAAGCCGACTCTTTGTCGAGGAGAAGATCCACGGGAAGTTTGTCGAACGCCTCGTCGCGCGGGCTCGCGAACGCCAACTCGGCGATCCGTTTCAAACGGCCACGACTCAAGGACCGCAGATCGATACCGATCAGTTCAACAAGATCATGAAGTACATCGACCTCGGCAAACAGTCGGGAGCCAAGTGCGTGACCGGCGGAGAACGCATGGGGAGCAGCGGTCTCTTCGTCCAGCCGACGATCTTTGATGAGGTCACCGATGATATGGCGATCGCCACCGATGAAATCTTCGGGCCGGTGCTGAGTGTCCTGCCTTTCAAGGATGTGGATGAAGTCATCGAGCGGGCTAACAAGACCTTCTACGGTCTGGCCGCCGCCGTCTGGACCCGCGATGTGGCCAAGGCCCATCGCGTGGCCAAGGCCGTCCGCGCCGGAACGGTGTGGATCAACTGCTACGATGTCTTCGACGCGGCCGCTCCGTTCGGCGGCTTCAAGATGTCCGGCATGGGGCGCGAACTGGGCGAGTACGCGCTCGATAACTACACCGAGATCAAGACGGTCACGATGAGTATGAAATAGGGAGTTATCGCATTTTAGCAATTAGCCGTCGGCCAACACCGGCCAGCACCCTCCTGCTCCCCTCTCCCGGGAGAGGGGGTGAGGGAGAGTGGCAAGACGACTCCCAAATTGTCTCTGGCCGATCGCGCCGAATGCACTCCGATTCGAACAGCGTTCGAGCAGCCTGCTTAGCTAACTCTGGCCGCACCAACAAGACTTTCAAAGGATGATTAGGAGTTCGAGCCACTGCCTACTAAAACTACGACTGACTTCACCTCACATCCTCGAACGTTTTCACAAGGGATCTCAACGATGCAGCCCTTCTCTCGTCGCACTTTGTCCCGCGACCTCGCAGCGGGAATGGTGGTGTTTCTGGTGGCCCTGCCACTCTGTTTAGGGATCGCTCACACCTCGCAGGCCGTCCCGCCGATTGCGGGGATTGTGGCGGGGGTGATTGGCGGGATCGTGGTGGGATGGCTCAGTGGTTCGCACACGAGCGTCAGCGGGCCGACAGCCGCGATGACCGCGATCGTCGCTTCGCAAATTGCCGGACTCGGCTCCTTCGAAATGTTTCTACTGGCACTGGTCTATGCCGGGATCATTCAAATCGTCATGGGGCTGGCTCGGCTGGGAACCTTGGCCACGCTGATCCCGACCGCCGTGATTCAGGGGTTGCTCTCCGCGATCGGGTTGATCTTGATCTTGAAGCAGATCCCGCACTTGCTGGGACAGGATGCTGATCCGGACGGGGACATGAGCTTCTTCCAGGTCGACCAGCAGAATACGTTTTCGGAACTGTTCAAACTGGGGCAGGGGTTCCACCTGGGGGCGGCCACGGTCGGCTTGATCTCACTCGGGCTGATGATCTTCTGGTCCCGGTCCAAGGCGCTGAAGGATCGCGTGATCCCAGGCTCGCTCGTGGTCGTGATCCTCGGAGTGATCCTGCATGAGATCTTCGAAATGCTGGGCAGTTCGTGGGCCATCCAGGGGATTCATCACGTCAATGTCCCCGTGACCACCTCGATTCTGGACCTCAACAACCTGTTGCTGCATCCCGATTTTGCGCAGTGGGCCAACCCGCGTGTCCTCCTGTCCGGGTTTATTATCGCGCTGGCGTGCAGTCTCGAAACGCTGCTCAATCTGGAGGCCATCGACAAGCTCGACACAAAGCACCGCGAGTCGCCGCCCATGCGAGAATTACTGGCTCAGGGAGTCGGGAATATCTTGTCGGGACTGATCGGCGGGATCCCCCTCTCATCGTCGATCATCCCCAGCTCCGTCAACCTGAATGCGGGTGGGCGGTCGAAGCAGGCCGCCATCATTCATGGAGGGCTGATGCTGGCTTGTGTGGTTCTGATGCCGACATGGCTCAATCGAATTCCTTTGTCGTGCCTAGCCGCGATCCTGATTGTGACCGGGGCCAAGCTGGTGGCACCGGTGTTGAAGCAGGAGTTCTGGAGAGGTCGGCAACGGTTGTTGCTGTTTGTGTGGACGGTGCTGGCGATCCTCTTTACCGACCTGTTGATCGGGGGCGTTCTGGGGTTGGGGGCCGGGTTGCTGTTTATCGTCTTGGGGACCATGCGTCAGCCACTGAAGACCTACCGCGAGACGCATGTGGGCGGACCGGTGACACACATTGAACTCCCGGGGCATGCCAGCTTTTTGAACCGGCATCGACTCACGACGGCGCTGCGGGGATTACAGCGGGGAGAGCATGTGCTGATTGATGGGAGTCGGACGGACATCATTGATCCCGATGTGCTGGAGTTGATTCAAAATGACTTGCAGTTTGACGCCCAGCGGCGCGGCCTTTACTGCAGTCTTCGCGGGCTGCAGCGGTTCGGGATTGAGGACCAGACTCTCTTCGTCGATCATCTTTCCCGCGAGCTGCAGGATCGGCTGACGCCGTTGCAAGTGCTGGATCTCCTCAAGGAAGGCCACGCGCGGTTTCGCAGTGGTCGGCGTCTGTTTCGTGACACGAGCCTGCTGGTCACCAACACTGCGGATGGGCAATTCCCCTTGGCGGTCGTGCTGGGCTGTATCGATTCGCGGACTCCCGCAGAGATCATCTTTGACCTCGGCGTGGGGGACATCTTCAGTGCTCGCGTGGCTGGGAATACCACCAGTCCCAAGATTCTGGGCAGCATCGAGTACGCGTGTGCCGTCGCCGGAGCCAAGTTGGTGCTGGTGCTGGGCCATACCCGCTGTGGGGCCGTCACCGCCGCCGTGAAATTCGCCATCAGCGGTGCGGATGTCTCGGAGGCAACCGGCTGCGAACACCTGGAAGAGGTGGTCCGCGACATCCAACTTTCGATTCGTCCGGAGGAACTCACAGCCCACAAGAGGTCGGCGGACCTTTCCACCGACTTTGTCGAAGCCATCGCCCGCCGCAACGTCTCGCAATCCGTCTCTGCGCTCCTTGAACGCAGCTCCGCCCTCCGCAAGCTCGTCGCAGAAGGCCGCCTCGCCATCGTGGGGGCCATGTATGACGTGACACGGGGTGAGATTGAGTTTATGGACGAAATCGGACCGGGGTAAGGCCGCCGGCTGAAACGCCTCGCACTCCTGACATCAGGGCGTGCGACAGGGTTTGTGAATTGGGATCACACCGTCGCTTTGGATTTTGTAGTCCGGGTGTTGGCGTAGCGGTTGAGGCCGGTGGCTTGTTCGGCGCGGCGGGTCCAGAAGGCGGTCAGGGGGGCGGTGTCGCAGAGTTTGTCGGCGGAGTGTTGCGCCAGATCTTCGCCGCCGGCTTTGGTCCAAAACTTCTCGCGGCCTTTCACGCGGCGGTTGATTTGTTTGACCGTCGACTCCATCCAGCTGCTGGTGATCGGCAGGCCAGCGAGGC
>JAYSVZ010000292.1:0-5801 GCA_043718305.1 Planctomycetota bacterium
GTTGCCCCAGCGTCTCCCCCATATCCCAAAGCCCAGAGGGCTGGCCATTCTTCTAGCCAGGACTATGGGCCCAGGTCCCGTTGGAGCTGCCTGAAGTCAGGCATGAAGTGCCGACCGTTCGGGTTTCGCCAGCGAATGCCGGGCCTTCATCGCTTTCGACTGCCACCTCGGGTGATGCGGTCATTCAGCAGTGGCATCAAACGCCAGCACTGTTGCAGGCTGGATGCCGTCATTCGAATTCGACTGTCGTGAGCTGTCGCCGACGGCTAACTGCTGTTGCCGCTCTCGCGGCTCGGGATACTGCGGTGTGTGTGATCGCAGTCGACTCGGGCGACCGCAGTTCAGAGACACTCGCCCTTGCTCACGCTCACGCAGCGGGTGCCTGGGCTAGCTAGAGCACGTTCTCGGTTAGTCTTTCCGTCAGGGCATTGGTCATCAGGAGGAGTTAATTCGAGAGTCGATTTGCCACTCACCCCCCCAACCCCTCTCCCGGGGGGATGTTGAAGTCAGTGGCATGGGCGTCTCGCCCATGCGATTTCCCAGGGATTCACGGGCGGGACGCCCGTGCCACGGGGCTTTTTCAACAGGCCCCAGGGGAGAGGGGAGCCGGAACTGAGGAACAAACGGCCAGCGCTCTCGTTGGTCGCTCTGCCCCAGGCTGGTCGGTAGCTGCCCCTGCGGGGTGGAAGCCGATCCGCTCTCGATTCGGGCCTACTCGTCGGGCCGGTTGCGTTTACGACGCCCCTTCTTCGCGGGGCCATCGGCGCGTGAGGCGCGACCTTTCTTGGGCCAGGTCTTGAGCTGCCTTTGGAACTCGTCCTGCGTCAGTGGCAAGACCCCCATTGCCAGTTCAGCGTCGGCAGCCGGGCGGCCCCCTTCGTCGGGTTCGACGACATCGTAGACCTCTTTTTCGAGCTGTCTGAGCCAGTTGGGGATATCGACGCCCGAGCCCCAGGAGTCCTTGAGGTATTCTTCGACTTCGCGCCGCAGTTCGGTGAACGAGGCGGACGGCACGCCCTTTCGGGAGTCATCCACGGCGAGCGGCACCAGCGCCAAAATGCGGTTCACGGCCAGTGGCTTGATGAACTTCTGGTTCAAATGGTCGGCGATCGTGGGCATTCGCATCCCATACGACTTCTGCATCGCAGCCAGATCTTGCAGATGTCGCGCCGCCAGGTCGGTCGTCTGGGCTTCGTAGGTTCCTTCCCAGAGTCGGCTCGCCTCGGTCCGACGGAGCCGGGTCAGCACCTCGTGGACGAGGGTGATCGGCGACATGCTCCACGAGTCGCGGTCGTACCGCGCCTCGAGCCGCAGGAAGTCGAGCAAGCAGTAGAACATGTTGCCATAGTCCGACTGCGTCGTCGTCGTGTTGTACTCCAGAAACCGGTCGAACTTGTCAACGACGATCGAGTAGATCGTCTCCAGGCACCACTCCGCGTGTTCGCGGTCGACCATCCCGGTGTCGAGATCATCGAGCAGCTTCATCGGGAGCAGCGGATCTTGTTGCTCTTCCAGATAATCGAGATACCAGTCGATCCCCTGATGCAAGATCGCTCGCACATTGCCCAGGGTGAGCTGGCTCGCGTGGAGCAGATCCTGGCCGTACTCCTTGATGAACTCTTCGAGGTCGAGCCAGTCGTCGCTGTCGCGCAGGCCATCGACCGACGAGATCCGCATAGTGCGACTATGGTCGAGCCAGAGTTCCTGGAACGGCTCGACGATTTCGCCGATCGAATCGATCAGAATCTCGGTCCGGTCGGACTCCTCGCCCCAAGTGGAGGCCGACTCCGTGACCTCTTCGAGGACATTCCGCAGAGCCAGATCGAACAGGCGGTCGAACTCGGTAATCGCCTGCCCATCGGGCCGCCACTTGCGCTCCATCTGGAACGCGGTATGTAGCACGCGGTAGGTCTCAAACAACAGCCCCATCCGAGGCAGCTCTCGAAGGAGAAACCGGACCACCGACTGCATCATCTGGGCCCGCAGGATCGGCGCGGGCTTCCCCCCGTTCTCCAGCGGCACATACAGCAGGGGATGCTTGACCATCCACTCGAGAACGGCCGGAAGCTTGGTCCGCACGAACTCGATATCGCGCCGCACCACTGCCCGAATGAGATGCGAAAGCTCCGGGTCATCTTCGGCGCGACTGCCGGTCAACTGACCTTCCGGGAGGCATCCGGAGAGGAGCCGGTCGGCATTCCGCAGGCAGATCAGCGTACTGATGACTTGATGCAGGAGATAGAACTTCACTTGGAGCTGGACATCGAATTCGACGTTGGCGTCATGTTCGCCGGACGATTCGATGATCGAGTGATCCCAGACGGCCTCCATCAGTTCGGCGAGGTCGACTTGCCACCGCTGAGCCTGGGTCCGCCATTCGGCCACAGCTTCCAGCGTCTGCTGCATGGAGGCCGAGACTGCTTCTTCTCGATGGGCGTGCAGGTCCGACGAAATTCGGACCGCCGCCATCTGCCACAATTGGCCGACTGCATTAATCAGCTTGAGTTGCGGCTCCATCTCGCGGTTGACGACTTCGAATTCGGTATTCCGGAAGCCGAAGTCGTTTTCGAGGGTATTCCCCCAGTTCCCATCATCGGCGGTATCCTTGTAGGTCACCTCGTCATAGGCGGCCCCGAAGATGTCGTCCTCATCGCGTTCGCCTTCTTCCGGCGGAGGCTCATCGCTCAGTGGGTCGTCCTTGAGGGATTTCTGCGCCCGTTCGATGGCCCCTTCCATCCGGGGGACGCCCCACGACTCATCGGCATTCGCTTCCAGTGAAGCGAACATCCGCCTTAGCAAATTCGCCCGCGTGTCCGAACCCGTCGCCAGACCATCCCCCGAGATCAGCTTCATCCACCGAATGAGCATCGCGAAGATCGAGTGCTTCGGCGAATCGAACCCGACCGTGGCTGACTGACTCATCCATTGCATCAAGAGCGCTAGTGAGGCGACCAAATCCTTGCGATAGAGCAGTGCGTCGACGACCAGCGCGTAGGCTTCCGCCGATTGAAACTGCTCAACGTGCTGCCTCCAGAAGGCAATGTCCCCTGCCGCTTCGCCCGCTCGCCGCCACTCCGTCAGGGCTTCGGAGACGTGCGTCGCTGCGTCCAGGCTGTTCACTCCCGAGACGCTGGGAAGGTCATCGACGGTGGTACTCGCGTAGCGGTCCCACCAATCGGCCTGTTTTGTGAACTCGGCTAATACGCGTTCCCGGGCGGTCCCATTCCCCTGCGCAGCCGCTTCGCTGAGAACGCGTGAGAAGGCCCCAAACATGTCCTCGACAAGTTCAATCAGCGCGTCGATTCGATTGTCGGGAATCGAGTCCTCGCGCGAGCTGAAGAGCGGGAACTGTCCCTGGAACCCCAGGATGTCCCACGGATCTACCAACGCTCCACAATGAATCCCTCGCTGGATCTGGTCATCCAGCCCCATGACGAGATCGACTGCGGTATTGAGGTCGTTTTGATTCAGAGCATGATGGGCTAATCCGATGCGGCATTGAATCTCGCACTCGAACCGGATTGAAGCAGCGGGAATCGCGGCGGCGATCTCGCGGGCTGCGTCGGGGTAACCCATCTTGGCGTACAGGTAAGCAATCTCGCGGTACTGAATCTGCCGCGCCCCATACCCGGCGAGGTGCATGTTCAGGAACTGGCGAATGTGGCCGAACGGCTGCTGCGTGCGTTGCTCTTCGCGTTTAAGACGTTTCTCGCGGGGACCGGTGACTTGCTGCATGAGCCGTTGGTAGAACGCATCCCGCCGTCGGGCCACGATCGGCAATAGCGAGGTCAGGGTCACATCCCCCCCATGCGTATTCGGGCCCCAGCCGCTAATCGACGAGGCCATCAGCATCGTCCCGCAGAGAGCCGCTGCGGCGTCGAAGAGCCGCTCTTCGCGCGGCGTCCGCTGCTTGGGATCTTCGATCCACTGAACCAACGCGTCGAGAATAATCCGTCTTAAAATGACGCGCCGGTAGCGGCCCTTCACGTCGATCCGGTGCGGATCCCACTCGCCGAACATGTAGTTCGTCCGCTTGTTGACCGGGTGCAAGTGGTCATGCGCCCGCATGTCGACCGCGATCTCTTCCAGATGATCGATATCGAAGTGAGCCTCGAGCAGCAGATCCTTCGGAGCGTCTTTCAGAAACGCCATCGTCGACGCGATCAGATCGTGATACGGCCCGACAGCCGCCCCGACCCCGTCCAAATAGATGGGGAGCGGTCGAAACCGTTCGTGATCGTAGACCTCGGTCCGCGTTCCGTTCTCCAGAACGGGCACCGGTCGATAGCCAACGTAGTCGTTCACCGCTTTAAGGGCCGCCGGAATGATCCGGTCGCCATCGTCCCACGGAGCCCCCTGGGCCAGGACCGCTTCGAACAACGCCCCGATGAGAAGCGGCTGTTCGTATTCCAATGGAGAGAGATGAAACAGTAGATCGGCGTGATGCTCGCGGTACGCCGCCAGTAAATCATTCAGAACCAACGAGACGACCAGCCGGGCCTGCGTCGTGTCTTCGAAGACTGACGACGCTCCCGCCAGCTTCTCTAACTCCGCGAGCAGTTTCGAGCGGATCGCTGATACCGGGGCTTGCGGGTCGAGCGTTCCCCAGAGACGATTGAGGTTCGCCAGAAACCGCGTATCGCGGCGACCCCCCGAGAGATTCAGGTGAGCCAGAATCTCTTGCATCGTCGCCGAATCCTCGGGCGTGGGATTCGTGGAGGACGGCGGGTTCTTCCGTGAGGCCATGTGGCGCAGACTTCCAGACGCAGTGCGGTGCCAACTCCCCGCCCGACGAAACCAGCGGGGAGCGTTCCCTGTATTGTGATGGGCAAGGGATAGAGCGGTAAAGGCACTCGGGCGTTCGTGCCTGCCTGAGTTCACAGCTCCTCGGGAAAACTGGCCTTCAGCACCGGAATCAGCTCTGCCAAACACCCCGCCAGCACTTCGGCGGGGCGACCACTGGAATCGATCTTTTTGATCATCTCGGGCGGGTAATACTCCAGAACCGGCGTCGTCTCGCGCTGAAATGTCTCCAATCGCTTTCGCGTCACCGACTCGCTGGCGTCATCGGGACGGCCTTCGAGGACGGCCCGCCGACGGATCCGGTTGACCATCACTTCCAGGTCCGAGCATTCAAAATAGAGTACCAGCTTGACATCGATATACCGCTCCAGAAGCTGACACTGATTGACCGTTCGCGGAATCCCATCCAGGAGCAGCAGTTGCTCCTTCGGTTTGTACTTATCAGCCGCCCGCCGTCCCTCGAGCCAATTGCGGAAGATCGACACGGTCAGTTCATCCGGAACCAGTTCGCCGCGTTTGCAGAACTCGCTGATCAGCTTGGCCTCTTCCGTCTGCGGGTCGAGCTTTCGGAAGATGACCCCCGTCGAAAGATGGAAGAATCCGGGCACCCGCGTCAGGATTTCCCCCTGCGTCCCTTTTCCCGCACCGGGAGCCCCAAAGACTAGAGCTGCGGGGTAACGTGCCAGGGACTTGGCCATCGATCAAACCTTGCCAGGGGGAACAGGGGTGGTGGGAACTGCCGCGCGGGACGGAAAAGAGTAGCACATGCAGCCGGGGTTTGTCTTTAGAAAAGCCTGCTTTAGCGCGGACAGGCGAGAGCATTTCACGAAACCGTGTCCGGCTTCCGCAGCCTGGCCCCCGGACGGGCCAAGGGCCTGACCTACATCGATCAACAGCGAGCGGAGGACTCACCGGCCTGTTGAAGTATGGGCTGGGATTTTCTGGGGTGCTGGAATTCCCCTGACCCCGGTGCGCGGAGGGGCAGCGAGGAGGAGGGG
>JAYSVZ010000293.1:0-5785 GCA_043718305.1 Planctomycetota bacterium
GGCCGAGGTCGACCAGCCGATTGCCGCACTGCTGACCGACCTGGAACGACGGGGGCTGCTCGACGAGACGCTGGTCGTGTGGGGCGGCGAGTTCGGTCGCATGCCGTTCAGCGAAGGCCAGAACGCCCCCGGTCGCAACCACAACCCGTACGGCTTCAGCATGTGGATGGCCGGAGCGGGGATCAAGGGGGGCCAACGGTATGGTGAGACCGACGAGTTCGGCTTCGAGGCGATCGTGAATCGCGTCCATCTGCACGATATTCACGCCACGATCTTGCACCTGATGGGGCTGGACCACGAGCGGTTGACGTACTTCCACCAAGGGCGGGACGAGAGCCTGACCGATGTGGGTGGGAAGATCGTCACGGGAGTTTTGGCGTAGAGAATATTCCCCGCGAGGGCGGAAATGAGGCATTCTCTCGTAACCACGTTTCGCCAGAACGTGGGAAAATCACCCCACTCGCCCACGTTTTGGCGAACGCTAGCTACGGGGCACTTTTGCCCGCCGGGAGAGTCCATCATCCCCCCGCAATGCCTCGATCCTCACAATTCCCATCGGTTGGCTGGCTCGACTATTTGGCCGCTGTCACCGAGCAGTCTTTCTTCAGATCGAAGTCAAACCTGGTGTGGCTGGAGTCGACCTTGACTTGAATCGGGGAGTCTTTTCCATAGCAATCAGGGAGAGGGGACGATTCTTTCGATTTGGCATCTGGGTCGCCGCCCTCGCCGGTCCCCCCCTCACCCGATTCGACTGCGAGCGGACGTCCACTGATGCGAACAATCTTGTCGCCGGGAGTGACTCCCATCTGCTCGGAGTTGAAACGGAGCAAATAGCCACCCGAACTATCGAGGTTACTGGCTGAAAAAGTCTTGTCCGCCGCTTCGAAGGAGATACTGCCAACGGTGACCGGCTTCCCCTCCAAAGCCACAGTTCCTGAAACCTCTACCAGCCCCAGCTTGGAGTAGTCAGTCGGACCCTTAACCCCTGAGCAGCCACTCAGGATCACACAACTGAGCAACAGACAACGACTCACGAGAAACATCGGGTTTCCATTCAGCAACGAGGCGCTTTGAACTGGTCGAATAAGTCGCAGACAACCCAGGCAGGTTGGCCCGCCCAAGAATGCCAAACGCGTCGGGAGTCATCTCCCGACGTGACCGGAGGCGAAAGTGATTTAGAAATCGCCAACTGTCTCGCCACCCTGGCGCGAGGAGATGGCCTTGTAGAGGTTCAAGTCGATGTTTTCAGAGATGAATCGCACCGAGCCATCACACAGGTTAAAGAACGCACCGCCTTCGTGCCAACTGCCGAAGGTGATCTCAAGCAAACTCCCGTTGGCCGCCGGATTGATGTCGCGGAGGTTCATGTTCAGGATCGTCGTGCCGACCGCTTCCGTGAACTCAGTCCCGCCGGTTCCCCCATTACAGGCACAGGGATCGGTTTGAGGGGAGCCGATATACCACCAATCCATTCCTTGTCCATCCTTGACGAAGTCGGGATCACTTTGCGATTCCCCGAGCAGGATGGTGTTCGAAGTCCCGTCCGTGATGTGGGCTATGTTGGTTCGACTGCACGCCGAAAAGATTCCATCGAGGTTCATGGATTCCAGAGAAATTGTTCCGGGCATGATCGATGCGCTGGTGCTGGCATCATCCGAACTTGCCAGCGACCCCGCGTTGCCGCGGTAACTCGCCACAACTCGCTTATCGATTCCGTTGTAGTTGTACTGGAAGTTCTTGGGCAGACTCGGGCAGATGAAGGTCGGGATCACGGTTTCACAAGCCGCCTCGTTGGGGCTGGTGTCGAGATCCCAGTTGCCAGGGCCTGATTCCTGAAAGATCAGAGTGTTGTAAATGTTCGCTTGATCCATGTACGGCAAGGCGTGGCCGCTCCACAGCATTCCGCGAGTGTCCCAGCCGTAGGGGAACGTTTTGAAGGTGTCGTGGTAGTTGTGCAGAGCCAATCCGAGCTGCTTCATGTTGTTGCGGCACGACGAACGGCGAGCGGCCTCGCGAGCCTGCTGGACAGCGGGCAACAAGAGGGCGATCAGAACGGCAATGATCGCGATCACGACCAACAATTCGATGAGCGTAAAGCCCATGGAACGCAAACGGGACGATGAACTTCGCATGAACTCACTCCGCAGATCAAGACAGCATCGAAGCGATTTCTCCACCGAGTGAGAAGTCCCTTCACACCAGTCATTAGATGCGAGGTTGATTAAGATCCCGGAAAGCCAGCAACAAGAGTGTGTTCAGATCAGGGGCATGGCATTCGGTGACCAACTCTTCCATTCACTGGCCGGTAGCCGTTCAAGTTACGAACGTCGGGGGCGGGATGCTCCACTCTCGGCTCCAGGCCTCGGGAAAACCCGCCTTTTCGGTCGGCTTCCGATTTGATACGAATCCGCTTCGCTGAGCTGATGCTTCAGCGAACATCTCGCTGCTCGTGGCCTCTCCTGGGATACTGTTCGTCATGGATCGACGATTCGTGTTGTGTATCGGGCTCGTGCTCGCCAACTTTAGTAGCCGGAACTCCTCGGTTCTGGGTGGTGAATTGCCAGCCGAAATGGTGCCGATTCTCACTGGCTGGGAAGAGGCCCGAGAAGAGCAGACACGCAGCGGCTTTGCCGTTCGATCGCTTCAGATGGTACTAGGCCCCATGCGGGTCGCCAGTCTGACGCACCGCTTCGATTGGCAGCTCAAGGCCCCGAATCGGATTGTGGCGACCCCCGTCGATGCCACCGAGCGGCAGTTTCTGCCTCAGATCGAAATCGAACTCGCTGCCGATGGCCAAATGGCATTGGTCCGTTGCGGAGCTTCCGAGAAGCGCATGATCGACATGATCCGCACAGAAGTCGCGCAGGTGACAGCTCGGCAAAACCTTGCCGAAGGCGGGATCGTGCAGGCTTCTTTCACGGACGATAAAGCCCCGAAAGCATCACCGCCGCAGTGGGTTCGAAGCTGGGTTGCCGCTTCCGCTAAGACTGTCGCGGTCCGCTCCAGGTTTCGCCGTACCGACTATGACGACGCCACGGCCGTTGAACATCACTCTGCGGGCACTTTCCTGTTTTCGGCTCCGTACGATGGCCTCTATCACTCCCAACCCGCCGCTGCTCCCGAGACAGAAAGCCGCCGGACAACCGCCTCGGGCGATTCGTTTGTTCAACTGCCGGGCGATGAGCGATTCCTTCAATGGCGGGGGAGCGATCTGACCCACATCGATTTTAGCGCATTGACGTACAGCGTCCTGACTCGTCCGGCGACTCCGCGCGAGATTCTCGGGTCAGGATCATTCGATATGGTGTGGCAGACACTGGCAGCGCCGCAGTCGTCTCTGCCGCTGGTGGCGGGGCTAGATGCCAATACCGTCCTGAAGAACTACGAATGGGAAGTCCGTGGAGAAACGACCGATCGCGTCACGCTCTTTGGTACACCCGTGACTGGGCCCGACGCGATGCTCTATTCCAGTGCGGAAGTCATTCTGGATCGCCAGACACTCCGCACCGTGGCAACGCGGATCGTGGATGCCGCCCGATCACGAGAGACGGTCCACCAGTTTGAATATGAAATCGCTTCCACCGATCCGAAGGCTCTGGGACGCTGGGAACCCGATCTAACACGGTTCCGTCAAAACTCCTCCGAAGGGATAACAGAGGGAGTGACGGACGATTCCCCAGAGAGCCCGCTCGGTCCGACGGAGCCCGTTTCTGCGGAGTGAGGGTCTCGCTTGGCGACTCGACAACAGGAGCCAACGATGAGGCAGACTTGGAAACGTTGGTTCGGGACTGTGGCGGTGGCTCTAGCCTCCACCTATTCTCCGCGCGAGCGGAAGTGGCTACGAGAGAAGGCCTCATTTCCACCCGCGCGAGGAATAATTCGGGAGTAGTCTCGCTACTCACCCTCACCCCCAACCCCTCTCCCAAGGGGAGAGGGGAGCCGGAGGGGCTGGCTGACTGCTGAAAGCTCAGGGAAAGAACTGAAGACCAATTCTAAAAGTGCCTAACCTTACGATGGGGCCAATTGCCACTGGTCGTTCCCGGAATCGACGGGCTCCCCGCAACGACCAGCGAGCGGCGGACTGACTTCCGCCGCTCGCTGAGCTTCTGATCCCGGATCTCCTAACGGATACCGCGAATCAAGTACACCAGCTTCACGACCCCCTGGAATTGCTCCACGGGGATCTGGCTCGTGACCCGCACGGCATGCTCTTCGCCGACGACTGAAGTCGCGCTGTAGCTGCGCTCGATCATCAGTCCTTCCACGCTTTCTCGGGTGAATGGGAGCGGCGGAATCCCCGGGATCATAGTGGCAGCCAAGAGGCCGTTGTTCACGAGTCCCGGCAGGTCGAGCAGCAGTAGTCCGTGGGCTTCGGCGGGCATCCCTTCACGAACGCTATCTAGCGAATTGGACTTCGCCTCATAGGCTTGGAGGGCGGCTTCCATGGCTTCTTTTCCACCGCCGAGAACCTGCAAAGTCCCGTCGCTGAGACCGGTCACTCGGTTCTGCATTCCATTCTCTCCGAACATGACCGTGGAGATCATCGCCTGGATCTGCGCCCCTTGTTGATTCGGATCGAAGGTCTGCTTCGTCGTCATCACGTCGATCTTGTGCGAACCGATGGTCTCCGCATCTTTCTCGTACGTAACTTCCTGTTTCACGCCCCCCAAATCAATCGACTTCATCGCCGCTCCCATCTGGCGCGAGGCTTCGATCAGTTGAGCGGATTGCGACGTTTCCGCGAAGTACGACGAGCGGAGCAATCCATCCCCGCTGGCCAAATCAAACGAACCACTGAGCGTGGAGGTCTGGCTCTGGACCCACACCTCCATCGCATCTTGCATCGCCTGGCCGATCGCTTCGTCGGCGTAGAGCGAGCTCATCGCTTTGGCGAAGAACGGTGCGAACTCGGAAAAATTCGCCGACATCCCCATGTAGACCGGAGCATCGCCGACGAGCCGCGACATTCCGTCGAACTTCGACAGTGGTTGCTTCTTGAGAAAGGCTGCCACATCACCCGCTTCATCCAGGTCGACCAGGCTTTCAATCTCCAGCCCTTCTTCCGAAGCGTTCAGACCAAGGGTAAAGGAGGTCGTCTCTTCCAACACCAGAAAGGCCAGGTCGGCTTCCAGTTTCAGAACCTCCACAGCCCCGGCTGCGTTTACTCCCGGCGTGTTCTTGCCTTGTTCCATGGCTTCTTCGAACTTCACGCGGCCTTCGGCGATCTTGTCCGAGTAGACGGTCGAGAGATGCTCGACATTGACGTGCAGACCGATGTCGGCCCGGTCAAAGAGATCACCCGCATCGGATTCACTGAGGGCCTGACCCACCGAATCGGAAGCTGAGGCTGCCGCTGGCACGCCATGCGTTTTGTCCGCATAGAAGACCCAGCCGTCGCGGACCTGGGACTCGAAGTTGGCGGGCAGGGCTTTCTGCATGGCTGCCGCGTCACTGGCGGGGACGATGAACAGGGCCTGGGGCTCCCCTTCGCTCCGCGCGAAGAGCACCAGATAGAAATCCTGGGATTGATCCACACCGGCCATCGCCGGATTCGACAGAAGCAGCCCGAACGCCGTGGCGTTCCCCGAAGCCAGAGCTCCGGCACCCGGCTGCACAGCCTCCGCGAGGGCGGCCACTTTTTCCACGGTCGCGTCAAAGGCTCGCACGCGGATCACGACATCGGCTTCATCCGCCACTTGATCGAGCGGCCCCTCGGCCTGCGCGAGCCCACTCATCATGGCCATTCCCGCCAAACACCATGCCCAACGCTTCATGATCACCCTTT
>JAYSVZ010000294.1:0-5784 GCA_043718305.1 Planctomycetota bacterium
ACGACAGCATGACTGGCCGCTTCGGGGCGGAATCGCAACCTTCGCCAGACGGCGAGGAAGCTCGGAAGAAAGAAGAGCGACCACGGAAAAAAGCCGATCCAGACCATGGGAATGTAGTAGACGATGGGCCCGCTATGCTTCTCCATGGGGGTCAGAAACCGCTGGACATTGTGGACCCCGAGAAACTCCGCAATGAACCCGCTCCCGGTCCGCACTTCGACAGCGCGGAACCACCAACCGGCGACGACAACGACTGTCAGGACTGCCGTAATGGGCCGCATCGCCCAGAAGACGCGCGGGATGTTTTGCGTGATGGCCCAAGCTCGACGGAAGAGGCCGACCTCGTTTCGCGTCAGTTCCAGAAGCACAAACAGTCCGACCGCTGTCCCCGGCAAGAGGATGCCAATGGGGCCTTTCACCAGGACCGCCAGACTCATCGCGCTGTACATGGCGATGAAGCCGACCAGCGAGTTCGGCAACCACCTCTGAAGCCCCGTCTCGACCGGTTCGGTCGTTTGGAATCCGGGCGTCCACTTCACATAAGCGGCGATCACCAGCGTCATAAAGAAGACCAGATAGGCATCCGCCGTCGACGCTCGTGACACCACGCCGAACATGATACAACTGGCCATCGCCAGACCCGCCCATAAGCCGACCGATCGAGCCAACAAGCGACTCCCCAGCCAGCAAGTCAGCAGGGCCGTTGCCGTTCCGAACAGGGCTGATCCAATTCTCGCCCCCCACTCGTTGACGCCACATATCGAGAATCCAGCCCGCATCCCCCAGTACATGAGCGGCGGTTTGTGCGTGAAGACCTCGCCGTTGTAGTACGGAACAATCCACTCATCGCGGCGGTGCATCTCGACGGCAGTGGCCGCGAACCACCCTTCATCTTCATCCCACAAGCGGGTCGCTCCCAGACCTGTTACGAAGGTGACGAGCGCTGCGAGCAGTACCCACCAGCGCGCTCTTGAGTTGTCGGACATGACTAGGCATCCTCGTGCATTGGGCCGTGGAACCACTTCCCCGAAACCCACTGCTTGTCTTTACGTTGCGACCGCGTCGTGCTGCACGACCGGCTGAGTGGGACCAATCGACGCCCCGAGGGGAACGGAGAGCCGCTTCGGGAACCACCACTCCTCCGATCGCGTGAAGAGTCTTGAGAGCCACCCTTCACCGGTGCCGTAAGAACCGATGAACCACCCGAGAGCGGCCCCCGCACAGACATCGCTCGGGAAGTGGGCACAACTGCCGACTCGCTGCATCGCGACGAGTGCCCCCAGGCACAAGAACCAGCGCCGAGCCGCAGGCCACAACTCCCCCAACATCACGGCAAACGCAAACGCAAACGCCGTATGCGCCGAAGGGAACCCTTGCGCTCGCGACCCGCCCGCTCCGAACCGAAGCACGCCCTCGAAGCTGTCCCAAATCGAATGATCGAACTCAAACGCATCCGGCCGCGTCCGACTAATGAATAGTTTCACGACATTCGCCAGCAGTCCGGCAATGACCGGCAGCCAGAACGTCCGTCCGATTCGCGATCGCAACTCGGGATGAGTGAGCCAGACCGTGATCAAAATCAGAATCGCCCCAAACGGCGTTCCGAAATGCTCCGCCGCATTCAGCAGGTCAGCTGCATCGCCCCGCAAGCGATGAGTCTTCAAGAACCCCGACACTGCATGATCGAGCAATAACAGACACCACCCGCCAGCGACCAGCAAACACCAAACCGCCCGCCAAGGCTTCGGAGCCAAGCGAGAATCGTCGACCGCATCGGATCGCAGCGCCGCTTCGTGCGAACGCCGATCCATCAAGACCTGGCCGGAATCCATTCCGTGCCTCCTGCGATGAGTTTTCCAGAGCGGCGGAAGTCTATTGAACGGGGGGAATTTCGACCAAGATCATTCTTGAGGATGAGCCTTCAGTGAGTGCGAGTCGCACATTGCATTGAGCACCGCTCGATCAATTAGGTAAGCGGCCAGAAGACGCCTCCCAGTAGGACGGCCTTTCCAGGCCGTCCCGAGCGAACTTATAACTCACGAATGGCCGGACGGAGTGGATCGTAAGGTTGGCCTTCGCTCCGGGACGGGCAGGAATGCCCGTCCTACGGGGATCGTATTTCTGGCCGCACGCCTTGCTGTCTCCGATAGTCGTGGATCGCTCCACGATCCAACGTTGGTTCGCGGAGAGAAAGGCGACTATCATTTGTCGAATGGTCCTTAGTCAATGTTGTGTGGGACCAGCTCGCTTCGAGCGCAGGCCCACCATTTCGAGACGCAGCGTCCTATGGTGGGCCTGCGCCCAAAGCGGCTGGTCCCACCCTACGCCTACGTCACTCCAACAAGAAATGGCAGCCAACCGCGCTTCATGTGCCAGCCGGGGTGGCTTAAGATACGCATTCGCCCATCACCGCACTGATCGCAGCTCCATGTCATCGCCATCGTCCTCTTCGTCCACTTCGCGTTGTTGCCTTACCGTTGGCAATTTCGACGGGGTGCATCGTGGGCATCGGCGGATGGTTGAAAGTTTGGCGACGATGGCTCACGAGCTTGGGGAGCGTTCGTTGGCGGTGACGTTCGACCCGCCGCCGCTGAAGTTACTGGCTCCCGAACGTTGCCCGCCGCAATTGACGACGCTGGCTCGGAAGCGAGAGCTGTTGATGGCAGCGGGGGTGGACGAGGTCGTGGTGCTCCCCACCACGCGCGAACTGCTGCAGATGTCCGCTGAAGACTTCTTTGAAGACGTTCTCGTCGGGCGGTTCGGTTGTCAGGGGATCGTCGAGGGGCCGAACTTCCGGTTTGGCAAGGGACGCAGCGGCGACGTTCATCGATTGAAGGAATTGTGCGCGGGCCGCCTTCCGTTGGTGGTCGTCGACGTAGAAGAAACCCACGGAGTAATGGTCTCCTCCAGTGCGGTGCGGGCTGCGATCCAGGCGGGGCGCGTGGCCCCGGCTTGCGAGATGCTGGGACGCTGTTACGAGATTCGCGGCATGATTGGTCAAGGCGCCCAGCGCGGGCGAACGATCGGCTTCCCCACGGCGAACATCGAGCAGATCGAAACGCTGCTCCCCCCACCAGGGGTCTACGCCGGTCGGGCCCGCGTGGAAGACGCTTGGTACGCGGTCGCCTTGCACATCGGGCCGAACCCAACGTTCGGCGAGGGAGCCCTCAAGGTCGAGGCCCACTTAATCGGCTATGACGGAAACTTGTACGGTTCCGAACTCACGATCGCACTGATCGAGCACCTGCGAGGCGTGGTCCGCTTCTCAGGAGTGGACGCCTTGGTCGAGCAACTCCGGTCGGATGTGGCCGCTGCCAGCGAGTTGGCAAAGGGATTACGAGAGTGTGTCTCAGATGAGTAGGCATTTCCACCACATTCATTCGTCAAAGGATCTTGATGGCTTTGGATGTCATCCTGACACTCTCCCTCACCCCCGATGAAGGCTCAGGGAGTGAGCTGAAGACAAATGATGAAGATGCTCTAACGCGGCCCGCTGCGACGGGGGAATCCGGCGTTCTTCCAGATCACGTCCATCTTTTCGTGGCACCGCCGTGCAGCAACCAGCGGGTCATAGCCCGGTTGCGATGAGACTTGGGAACTCACCTCGCAGCAGAAAGCCCCCACGTATCCCGTGGCGACGAGCCCCTTGAGGATCGCCGCGTGGTCGATCATTCCGGCCTCTCCGGGCAAGGCGAAGCTGATCTTTTCGCCGACCAGGAGGGTATCCTTCATCGCCACATAGTGGACGATGCGGCGCGAAGCCTCGATTGTTTGCGCGATGGTCAGTTCACCCGCTTCCGACTCCGGGCGGAGTGCGTAATGGCTATAGTCATAGACCATGCGGAGTCGCTCGGGGTGGCCCAGTTGTTCGATGAGCCAGGCTGCGTGGGCCGGTGTCGACATCGCTCCGAAGCGATGTGGCTTGATGCAAACGGTGGCATCGAGTTCCCCCGCGAGTTGGGCCCACTCCCCGACTCGGTCGCGAAGCATCGACTGCACCTCGTCCCACTTCCCACCGCCCAGGACCGTCTGCACCATGGGCTTCTGGTCAGGCACCAAGTCTCGTCCCAACACGAGGGCGGCCTTCAACCGCTCAAGCCCGGCCAGATGCAGCTTCTCGTCCGCACTCGGCGGAATGTTTTCCATCACCGCCACCAGTGGGAGACCGGTCTCTTTCAGCAGATCACCCACCGACTTCCGTCGTTCGACGCCCAAGCGGGTCGGGGTACTGTCCCATTCGGGAATCGCACACAGCTCAAATCCGTCGAAGCCAATCGCGGCGATTGCGTGGAGCGCCTCTTCCAAGGTGAGCGTTTTCATCCCGTAGTTGCCGATCGCCAGCCGGTTCGCCTGGGCAACAACAGGTGGTGCGCCCTGGGCCCAGACCGATGTCGCCAGCGAACCCGCCAGCAGGCCCAGGGCTGTCCGCCGACCGATGGGGGGGAGTGCGGGATGATGCTTCATGGGCTGTTCCCTGATCGTTTGGGGCTCGGTGGGGATCTCTCGGCGGGCCTGCTCGTGGAGTCAGACTCTGGCGGATTCGTGGACGGAACTCAATGCCTGCCGCATGAATGCGGGAGCCTGATCCTTGAGCCACTGTGGCTCACGGCGTATCTTCAGGGTCTTCGCTTCCATGGCCTTTCGCGGAGGCCAGCTCCAACAGGCAGGTGACCCGTGCTCCGTTTCGCTCTCTTCGCGTTCGTTCTCTGGTTCGCGCCCATCGCCATGGCCGAGAAGACCTCCCTCCCCCGCAGCACCCCCGAATCGCAAGGCGTCTCCTCTGCTCAGATTCGCAAGTTCGTCGAAGCCGTTGACCAGAAGGTCCACACGATGCACAGCTTCATGCTGGTGCGACATGGGCAGGTCATCGCCGAAGGGTGGTGGAAGCCCGAATCAGCCGAGAAGCCGCATGTCCTCTGGTCGCTGAGCAAGAGCTTTACGTCGACGGCGGTGGGGATCGCGGTGGCCGAGGGGAAGTTCAGCATTGATGACCCGGTGCTGAAGTTCTTCCCCGAGGACGCTCCGGCGGCTCCCTCTGACAAGCTCAAGGCGATGCGGGTCCGCGACCTGCTGACGATGTCGACCGGGCACCAAGACGAGACGAAGGTCCGCGAGATCACCAACCAGACGTGGGTGAGGACATTCCTCAATCACCCAGTGCCGCACAAGCCGGGGGCGCACTTCCAGTACAACACTCCGGCGACGTTCATGCTCTCGGCGATCATCCAGAAGACGACCGGGCAGACGACCGTGGAGTACCTGAAGCCGCGGCTGTTCGATCCGCTGGGAATCGAGAACCCGCAGTGGGACGCCAATCCCGAGGGGATCAGCCTCGGCGGGTACGGACTGCATGTGCGGACCGAAGACATCGCCAAGTTCGGCCAGCTCTACCTTCAGAAGGGGCAGTGGAACGGGAAGCAGTTGCTGTCGCGCGAGTGGATCGAGCTGGCCACCTCGAAGCAGGTCTCCAACGGCAGCGACCCGGTCAAGGACTGGGACCAGGGGTACGGCTTCCAGTTCTGGCGCTGCCGCCACAACGCCTTTCGCGGCGATGGCAAGGACGGCCAGTTTTGCATCGTCCTCCCGGACCAGGACGCCGTGATCGCCATCACGGCCCTCACCGGTGACATGCAGTCCGAGCTGAATGTCGTCTGGGACGTTCTGTTGCCCGCCTTCACGGATGAGAAACTCCCGGAAAATTCCGAGGAGCAGGTGAATCTGAAGGCGTCGCTCGGAAAGCTCGAAGTCCGGGCGACCAAGTAGGGGGCCAGCGGGCTGGACCGG
>JAYSVZ010000295.1:0-5781 GCA_043718305.1 Planctomycetota bacterium
GCCCTGAAAGGGCGGCACAAGGCGAGGCCCAGCCCTTGTTTCGCCCTTTCAGGGCTGAGAGCGTGACGACAACTCCGCGACCTGGGGCGGCGCTCCCGCGGGTCGCTCTGCCCCAGGCTGGTTTGTGGCTGCCCCGTTGGGGCGGAGGAAGGAAGCTTGGTGAAGATCGCCTTGAGTGATGCGTGAATTCCGCTGTGGCGGGCAAGTGCCGCGACGCAGCACACCTCCCCGAGCGAAACGGTTGCCTCCAGAAGCCGAACTCACTGAAAACCACCGTGATCCACCGGATTCGGAGAATCCGGCGACGCTCAAAGCCATGGGCGTTCTCCGTGAAACTGGAGCTTCACTCGTAAACACGATAGAAAGCCATCTGTGGCGTGCCGCTCGGGCGTGTCGCCGAAGATGTTCTCACCGGGAGTCTCTGATGTTGCGTCGTGCTCTTCTCGCGCTGGTCGCCGCCAGTTGTGTCTGCTCATTCGTGTCGGCTGAGGACAAGGCTCCTTCGCGGATGCTGTTCATCACGCAGAGTGATGGCTTTCGGCACAGTTCCGTCGCCCGTGGCAAGCAAGGCCAGTTGGCTGCTGCAGAAATCGCGATGGTCTCGCTGGGCGAAAAGACCAAGCTGTTCACTGTCGATTTGACTCAGGACTGCAAGAACGATGTGACGAAGGGGAACTTGGCCAAGTATGACATCGTGGCCTTTTACACGACGTTGAACCTGCCCATTCGAGACGAGGACCGGGACTATCTGTTCCAGGAATGGGCTCAGCAGAAAGGGCACGGAATCCTCGGATTCCACTCGGCGGGGGACACCTACCACGATTATGAACCATACTGGGACATGATGGGCGGAACCTTCATTGGTCATCCCTGGAACGCCGGGAACACGGTGACTTTTCATGTGCATGAGCAGAACCCGTTGACCAAACCGTTCGGCACCGAACTGGTCATCAAAGATGAGATCTACATGTATCGTCACTGGCAGCCGTCCAAATGCCGCGTCCTGATGAGCCTCGACTACTCGAAGAGTCCGACCAACAGCGAGGTTCCGACCGAGCATGGCTACCACGTTCCGCTCTGTTGGATCAAGAACGTCGGCGAGGGAAAGTTGTACTACAACAATCTGGGGCACAATGAAACATCATGGGTCAACTCGGCCTACCTCGACTCGATTACGCAGGCCGTGCATTGGATCCGCGATGAGGTGGAGATCGATGCCACCCCGAATCCCGAGGTGTCCACGGCGATGGAAGTGAAGGCCAAGAAGGACTTCGAAGCGGGCGGGTTCAAGGAACGGAAGTAGAGCTGCGTGGCGAGCCTCGGTGATGCAGGACAATCATGGAATGGAACTGCGAGCCTTTGCCGAGCGAATTCTTTTGTCAGAGTCGATCGAGGTGAAACTCACTTCGATCGATGGTCCGGTGGAGGACTCCACGCCCGGTCCGGCGGTCCGCGTGGAGACTCCGGCCCGGCCCGAGAATCTCCGCTTTGCGGCTCCCCGCACGACACCATCCATGCCACATCCGTTGGCGCTCGGGGATGAGTCGAAGCGGGCGGTCGCGCACCACATCATGGCGAACCATGAGTTACAGGCCCTCGAAGTGATGGCTTGGATGCTGCTGGCCTTCCCCGAAGCGGAGGCGGAGTTCCGCCTGGGACTGGCCCGTGTGATGGCCGATGAGCAGCGGCATACGCGGATGCACATGGAGCGCGCTGCCCGGCTGGGCGTCGAGTTCGGCCAACTGCCGGTCAACTGCTACATCTGGAAGCAGACGCGGACGATCGACTCGCTGCTCGATTACGTGGCGGTCTTACCCTTGGTCTTCGAGGCTCGGAACCTTGACCATACGCTGGAACTCGAACGGGCGTTCCTGGCGGTTCATGACCCGAAGAGTGCCGCCCTCATGCGGCGAATCCACGAGGATGAGATCGAGCATGTGGCCTTCGGTCTGCAATGGATCAACCACTGGAAGGCCCCCGATGAGACCACGTGGGAGGCGTTCCGCTCACATCTCAAGTGGCCGATGAACCCCTCCAAAGCGATCGGTGATGAGTTCTGCCGAGAAGCCCGCGTGCAGTCGGGGATGGATGTGGAGTTCTTGGCAGCCATGGAGGTTCTGAAGAAGCCGGTTGGTCGAAAAGAAATCGGTTGATGGGACCAAGTGCAGGGTGGAGACAAGCTCGCTTTGGAGCGCTGGCCCACCACATTCGACGCTGTTCCTTGGAATGGTGGGCCTGCGCCCAAAGCGGCTGGTCGCCACCCTACGGCACTACTCCTATCACGTTTGTACAATCCCCGAATGAATCGTTGCGTGACTTGAAGATTTCTTCTGCGCCACGAGCGCGTCAGGATTGCTCCACCCGACTTGGGAAGTGGCAACCCCACTGGTAAGACAAACCGTGGCGTTCGTCTTAGAGTACAACACTCAACCCACGGTCCACTCACCGCTCAACTCCACGACCCGTGCCAACTCCGCCGCGCATCATCCGACCCATCCTGATCAAGTTCGGGCTTCTGCTCGGACTCGCGGGCGGCGGCGCAGTGGTGATTCATGGGCTGCGGGGATCGAGTTGGATCGAGTCGCTCTATCTGGCGTTCATCACGCTGTCGACACTCGGATCGCGGGATGTTGCGGTCGGCCCGAACGAACAGGCGTTGATGGGGTTCATGATCGTTTACATCGTGCTCGGGTTGAGCACGTTCGCGTATCTGGCCGCCGATGTGGGGCGGTTCATCCTGAACGCGGAGTTGCGCAAACTTCTGGAAAGGCGTCGCATGGACCACCGTATTGCATCGTTGAAGGATCACTTTATCGTCTGCGGTCTCGGGCGGATGGGGACCGCGATCTGTCAGTACCTTGATGAGCGGAAGCAACCGTTCGTTGTCATCGACACCAATGAAGATAATGCGGAATCGGTCTGTGGCGCCCGTGGGTGGCTCTATCAGATCGGCGACGCGACCTCGGACAACGACTTGAAGCAGGCCGGGATCATGAAGGCCCGCTCCCTGGCGACGGTCCTGCCGACCGATGCGGATAACATCTATGTCGTCCTTTCCGCCCGGCTGTTGTGTGCGAAGATCCAGATTGTCGCCCGGGCCAGTGATGAATCGGCCATCGAAAAGATGCAGCGGGCGGGAGCGACGCGCGTCATCAGCCCCTTTAGCAGTGGGGCCCAGAAGATGGCCCGCTTCATGCTCAGCCCCAGCGTCGAGGACTTTTTGGAGATCACCGACAAACGTGGCGGGGAACTCGAACTGGCCGATGTCCAGATCCGCGAGAACAGCCCCTATGTGGGCAAAAAGCTGGCCGAGACCGACCTCCGGGAACGCGGCGTGATGGTGATCGGCATTCGAAGGGCCAATGGCGACAAGCTCCTGCCGCCGCCTGGGACCGCCATCATCATGGCGGGGGATAGCCTGTTTGCCTTCGGAAGCTCGGCAGCAGTTAATGCCATGATCGGCGAGGACTAGCCGCCGCGGTCCTCGTAGGGCTGCGATTACTTCCCGGAACTCTCGCTCATGCCGATCTCTTCCCGCACGCAGTACGCATCCTGCTCTCGTCCGGTGTAGGCCACGATCAGTTCCGCGAGCAGACCCAGCGAGATCAGTTGCGCCCCGAGGAGCAGCGCCCCGATCGAATAGGCCAGCAGTGGTCGGCCACCGATCGGCGCGACTTCGAAAATTGGCACGAGATGCATCAACCCCCACAACAGCCCCAGGTATCCCAGCCCGGCTGCCCCGAGAACGAACAAGCTCAAGCCGAACGCGCCGAGCATGTGCTGCGGTCGGCGGCCATATCCGGTCAGAAACGTGACCGTCAGCAGATCGAGGAACCCGCGCAGGAACCTTCGCACGCCGTACTTCGAATGGCCATGTTGCCGCGAGCGGTGCTTGACCGACAACTCGGCGACCTTGAATCCGCGGGCATGGGCCAGCACGGGAATGAACCGATGCAGCTCGCCATAGATGTGGAGTTCGCGGGCGACCTCGGACTTGAACAGCTTCAGCCCGCAGTTGTGATCGTGCAGCTTCAGCCCCGTCAGCCAGCCGACCAGAGCGTTGAAGACCAGGCTCGGGTAGACCTTGTGCCACGGGTCGAGCCGGCGTTCCTTCCACCCATTGACGACATCGAACCCATCACCCAGACGGCGAATGAAGGCTGGGATCTCGGCTGGGTCATCTTGAAGGTCGGCATCCATCATCAGGATCAGTTCGCCTCGGGCTGCGCGCATGCCAGCGGTGAGGGCGGCCGCCTTGCCGAAGTTGCGGCGAAAGCGGATGGCCCGAATTTGCGTGTTCGCCATCGCCAGTTCGGTGATGACTTTCCATGAGCCATCGTTCGACCCATCGTCAATAAAGAGAACTTCGAACTCGATGTCGCTTTGTCGGCAACTCGTTTGAATCTGAGAGATCAACTCGCGAAGGCTGTCCGCCTCGTTGAGGACAGGGATGATGATGCTGAGCATGGAGTCATCATCACGCGCGAGAGGGGAGGACGCAAATGAGTCCGCTGGATGCGAGCGATAGGGGCCTTCATCCATTGGCGGTAACCCTCCTGAATTTCGGTCGCGGAGCGACCGAACTACGTAGGCGATGTCGCTCCGCGACTCGCATTTCGAGTGGCAGTGGGACGCTGATGTCAAGGATTCGGATTGCTTGTCGGAGAACTGGGGGCGTGTCTCGGGTTTTGCTTTGGCGGGAGTATGTTGGCACGCGGCGAAGCGGAGCTTCGGGGATATTCCGTCCCAAGCGGAGCTTGGGACGGAAAGGAGAGGGGTGGGAGACGAGGGACCACCTTACGCCGCGTCTTTGGCGGGGGCTGCGGGCCGGATCGACTTGTTCCCCTTCGGCGTGCGGGCCTTCATGTTGAACAGGCCGAAGATTTCTCCGGCGCTCAGGCTGAGCGAGGCGTTGGTGTTGTCTCCCTCGCCGAGGACACGGCGGAACATGTCGCGTTTCTCGTTGAGCACCTTGTCGATCCGTTCTTCGATCGTGTCCTTGCAGATGAACTTGCTGACGATCACCTGGCTCTTACAGCCGATGCGGTGGGCGCGGTTGATGGCTTGGTCCTCGACAGCGGGGTTCCACCAGCGGTCGTATAAAAAAACATACCCCGCGAATTGCAGATTGAGTCCGACGGCCCCGGTGCCGTAGCTCATCAGGATGATGTGCGAGTCGGGATCGTTCTTGAACTTAGTCAGGATTGGCTCGCGTTTGGGCGTCGGAATCCCGCCGTGGTACACGAGGCACCCGTACGGTCGCATCCGAGGTTCGAGCCAGTCGATCGTCTTGGTCCACTGGCTGAAGAGGATCGCCTTGCCGCCGGAAGCTGCGATTTCTTCCATGTCGGCTTGCAGGCGTTCGAGCTTGGAGGACTCTTGGGTGAGTGGGTCGTAGTTGGAGATTTGCTTGAGCCGCAGCACCAGCTCGAACACGTTTTGGATCGAGAGTTCGTCGCCCATGTCATTGAGCCGCATGATCCCTTCTTTTTCCGCAGCGTCATAGGCCACGCGCTGGGCGGGGGAAAGTTCAATGATCTCATCGCGGTCGAGGCGCGGCGGCAGGTCCTTCATGACGAGGTCTTTGGTCCGCCGCAGAATGAACTCTTTGCTGAGTTGCGAGAGCTGGCGGATATCGGGATTGGCCCCCGGAGGAATGACTCCCATGAACTCGAACAGTGAGGACATCTCCTCGGGCCGGTTCTCGATGGGCGTTCCGGTGAGGCAGACGCTGCGGCGGCGGGGGATGCTGCGGATCATTTTGGCGGTCAGCGAGTCGCG
>JAYSVZ010000296.1:0-5761 GCA_043718305.1 Planctomycetota bacterium
CACGGCAAACCCTCCCTCGCCCCCAGCCCCAGCCCCAGCCTCCAACTGCCGGGCGGAATGGTCATCGGGCAGGCAATTAAATCAACAGGCCGGTGAGTCCTCCGTGTTAGCGGCATGTGGCACCCAGCCCGCAGGGGGTTCCTTCAACGTCGCCAAGCTTTCGAACCAGACTCAGACGCAAGTCTCGCGTGGCACGGGGACTCACGTCCGCCCGCTCGCGACGGTTTGGTAATCGACGTTGAGCCTGACTCACTCCGCACTCACCCGATCCCCGTCTTGCGGTCGATCGACTCCAGGTCACGGAGAAACAACGCCAACGTCGACTGCAAGGTCTCGGGCTGGATCTGCCAGACCGGCTTGTCGTCGGTGTACTTCGAGCAGTGGTCCACCACCACCCGGTACAGGAACTTGAAGAGATGCCGCGGTGCCCGCAGGCGTTCAAAGATGCTGATCAACTCCGGATCGGTGATCGTCGAGGCAAAGAAGTCCCGCACGCTAACCGGTTTCTCACTCAGCTTCGCACAAGCCCGGATGCGGTCGTTGACGATGTCAAACAGACCCTGGCCACTCCACGAGAGATCGCGGATCAGGTTCTGCTTATCGAGCCGCGACCGTTCGTAAAACTCTTTTTCTTCCTTTTGCAGGTAGCTCGACACCACTGACGGCAGCAGCAGCTTGAATGCCAGACCGGGGTGCTTGAGGAACTTGTTATCGAACAGCGGCCAGATGAGATCCCGCATCCGCTCCGGGGCTCCGTTGATCAAGTGCGGCTCATCGACGCGGTCGACCAGCACGACCATGCTGGCGAAACCGAGTGTCTTGAGGACCGCCTGGAACTTGATGATCATTTCATAGCGGTCATCGCCGCGCGAGGCGCGGGGCAGCGGCTGGCTGATGAACTCGGCGGGGTTGAACTGGGCAAGATTCGACCGCAAGGCCGGAGTCTCGTGGTCGGCGACCCGCACCTGCCGCTTGATCTTCCAGGCATTCCACAGCAGCCGCCACTGATACCAGAGAAACGGCCACCAGCAGACGGCTGCCAGTCCGATGACCCACTTGTTGGCCAGACCAGTCCATCCCTGGCCCCACCAATAGCCGATGCCGAGGACCGCCGCCGAGGCGAGGGCCGAGTAGAGCGGCGCCAGCAGGCGGCTCCACGAGCTGAACTTGAGCTTCGATCGCAATTGCCCCCAGCGGGTCTTCGCCGCCAGATCGCGGTTGTGGTCATAGATCGCTGCGAGTAGCAGCAGGTCGCGTTTCTGGGGCCGCGTCAACTGATCGAGGGCGTCGGGCGTAATCTTGGCCGAGGCGTCCTTCGGGTCGGTTCCGTTGTTACGGATGATGTCGGCCAGTCGCGTCACGGCGAGGGTCAGGATCGCATCCATGTGATCCCACAGCCGCCAGTTCTGGAGCGCCTTTTCCGGCTTGCGTCGGCTTCCCGAAAGCCGCTCGCGGAAGCAGTCGAGGAACGGATTGAAGTCATCATAGGCCAGTACAAACGCCCGATTGGTCGGGTTCTGCGTATTGTACTCGGCCAGCTTGTTCGCGATCTGCAGCCGCAACGCAGTCTTGCCCGAGCCTTGCTCCCCGAAGACGACCGAGGTGGCCGGAGTCGCGGGGTTGCCGTAAATCTTGTCCCACGCGGCGTGATGCACGCCGTTCATGCAGTGCGCCTGAAAGACGCGGTCCGACTGCGCATCTTCCTCGGCAAACGGATTTTCGGTCACGCCGAAATGGTCGAGGAACTGGTGAACTTTCATGGAACCACTCGAAGGCCAAGGCTCGGTTTTTCGGTGGAGTGACGTTCACCCAAACCGAATTCGATGCGACCGCGATCGCTCATCAACCGAGACACTCTGTGTTTAGGCGATGATCGCACGCCGAGCAAGCGGCCTCTCGGGAATTCTTGGAGAAGTATGAGTCAATGGGCCGCTGGGACCGAATGGCAGGCCAAGCACGATTGAGTCATCTGGCGGGAAGTGATTCCGGAACTCGACCCGCGATCCAAGTACGAACAGACGGTCCCGGCATGGGGGCCAGACGGATCTCGGGGAGATGGGCCATATGTCAACAGCCCGCAAGCCACCACCGCTCCCAGTGCGGCTGCGGCTGTATAGCCCGCCCAGTGCTGAAGTGTTCGCGGGCGCGGCGCGGCAACTATGAGTCGGCGGGCGACCTGAGTCGCGATCTCGCTGGCTTGGGGGGATGCGGAAGCCCAGGGCTCGCACGGGATCGGTTCCTCGGTCGGCTGGAACAACTCGAGTGCTGGCTCAATCGTCGCCCGCATGTCGCGACAACGTGGGCACTCCCCGAGATGCTCGTCGAGGGCCAGTGAGGACTCTCGCTCGGACGAAGTCATAATGTCGAACGCCTGGTCACAATGCATTGGATCGCTCCCAAAAATGTCGGGGAGAGTCGCTGATCGCTCGGCGATCAGTCGCCCGCTCGAATGATAAGCGATTCACGGTCCACCTCCGGTTCGCTTCATCTCGTTCACTTCGCGGGCCAGTTCCGCCAACCGCTCCAAGCCATTCCGAACCCGCAACTTGGCCCCACTGAGGCTGCTCTCCATGGAAACAGCGATCTGCTCGAACGTCAATTCACCGAAGAATCGCAGACGTAGCGCGTCGGCTTCAGCCTCGGGGAGGCGAATGAGCCAGGCATCGAGCTGTTCGCGGTCTTCAGCCGTCGAGGAAGGCACCGCAGGGGTTCGCGGAGAGAGTCGGGCTTCGTGAGCAGTCCGGGTGGCAATTCGCTGGCGAGTGCGCCGGACAAGATTCAGGGTAATCGTCCAGATCCAGGTACTGACCGCAAAGGCCGGGTTGTAGGTCTGCCGCGCCTGAAAAACAGCGAGAAAAGTCTCCTGGACGAGATCCTCGGCCAGTTGACGATCCCGAAGGGCGCTTTCCGAAAACCGCAATAATCGAGGACGGAACCGGTCCACCAATTCAGCAAATGGCGAACTGTCGCCAGCCTGAACGCGAAGCATCAGGATTTGATCCCGATCGGACATCGGCACTCCGGAACCACCACGTGGGGTGAGGGGCTATGCCTTGAGTCTACACAACGGAGGGGCCAGACGGAATCCGAAGCCGGTAATCCTGCACAATCGGTGCCCTTCCTTCCAGGAGGGCGAGAGGCGGGACGATGCCTGAATCGGCACTTCTTAATGTTCATTCAGACGACATCATCAAGGGCCGGTTTTTCCGGTTGGAGCGGCCCGTGACACCAAGACGAAGTCCGCCATGAATCCCGGTCGATAGCCCCGGCATGCTCGACTTCGAAACGGGATGCCTCCAGAACCGTGAGGCCTGGCTCCGCCTCCTCGCCGCGTATGCGCGGGCTGAGGAAACGCTCGCTTTGGAGCGAAAAGCGGCGGCTCCGGGGCTCAAGCCAATTCCTGATTCGGTGCCCGCTTCGGCAGAAACCACCGAAGCCGAAGAGCCCGCCAGCGGTTGGGTCTCCCGCGTCTCCGCATTGGAGGGGGTCGCCGCTGAGGAAATGTCGCCCCTGCATGGGCGGTTGATCGCTCTGGGGCACCTCAAGTTTCAATTGGTCGACCGCCAAGTCGGCTTACGCTATCGTCTGACTCCCGAAGGTCGCCGCGCTCTGGCTTTGGCGGACCGTGAAGTGGAACGGGCTGCCTGATCGAGCCGAGCGACAGGGAGTCCCTCTGGGAGAGGACCATGTCGATCGAAGCCCGTTTAGCCAGTCTGGGGTTGACGCTCCCGGAACCGGCCAAGCCTGTTGCCGCTTATGTCCCGACCGTGAGAACCGGAAATCTGGTCTTCGTCAGTGGACAGCTTCCTTTCGCGGACCAAAAGCTACTCGCGCAAGGCACCGTCCCGCGCGATGTCGATACCGAAACCGCAAAAGCGTGTACTCGACTGTGTGTTCTCAACGGCTTGGCCGCCTTGAAGGCGGAGATCGGCTCCCTCGATCGAGTTCACCGAGTCGTCCGCATCGGCGTCTTCGTGCAGAGCGTCGATGGCTTCACGGGCCAGCCGCAGATCGCCAACGGAGCCAGCGAGCTGCTGGTGGAACTGTTGGGAGAAATGGGGAAGCACGCCCGAACTTCGGTGAGCGTCAACGCCCTTCCGCTGAATGCTCCCGTCGAGGTCGAGTTCCTCTTCGAGGTGGCAGGCTCGCCACAGCGGAATTGAAACATCACCCGACCCGATCGTCGCCTCGTTTCCCTCTTCCGCCCCGAAGGGGCACCGACAAACCAGCCTGGGGCAGAGCGACCAGCGGGAGCGCCGCCCCAGGTCTCGGAATTGTCGTAACGCTCGCAGCCCTGAAAGGGCGAAACAGGCTGGGCCACCCGATGTACCGCCCTTTCAGGGCTTGGCCGTACAAACGGACTCGATTCCCAGGGCGTTGCCAGCGTTGCCCTGGGCTGGTTTGTCAGTGCCCTTTCAGGGCGGAAGCAGGGAGCATTTACGGGATGGGGCATCTCGAACTCAGGCTTTGGTGATGTGGGACTTCCGCAGTGGAGAATTCGTTCGTGAGTGAGTTAGAACAATTTCAGCATTTGCCTACGGCTCACTTCCCGAGCGTTCAGCCCGCACCCGCCATCTCCCCTCCGGGGTTGAGTGTGAGGGTGAGTGGCGAGACAACTCCCGAATTGACTCAAATCCCACGCCAGACGCCACTCCTGCATGTGGTCCTCTACCAACCCGAGATTCCTCAAAACACGGGGAACATTGGCCGGACCTGTGTGGCTGTCGGGGCGAAGTTGTGGATGGTTCGCCCACTCGGGTTTCGACTGGATGATCGGTACTTGAAGCGGGCCGGGATGGACTACTGGCAACACCTCGATTGGGAAGCGGTCGACGATTGGAACGAGATCGAGCGGAAGCTTGCGGGCCATACCTTTTGGCTCTTCACCAAGCACGGGACACAGGCCCCTTGGTCCGCTGAATACCATCGCGGTGATGTTCTCGTCTTTGGCAGCGAGTCGAGCGGCCTCCCCGAACGGCTGCGACTAGCCCACGAATCGCACGGGTTGCGGTTCCCCATGCACGACGAGGTCCGCAGCTTAAACCTGGCCAGTACGGTCAATGCGGCGGTGTATGAATGTGTGCGTCAATTCGGTGGGTTGTCAGCGAGCCCATGACTCTGCCTGACATCGTGCCAGCTTCCGCATGATCGAAGGGTCAGTTCAGCACGCGGGCAGAATTGACCCATAGCCACGTTCGCCAGAACGTGGACGAGTGGCGTGATTCGCCCACGTTCTGGCGAAACGTGGTTACCAAAGAAAACCTCATTTCAGCCCGCGCGAAGGATAGCATCTCATCTCCGACATCACAGCGGTCCAGTAGCAAGTCCCGGAGTTCAGGCATTCGCTGAAGGTTTCGGACGCCCTCCACGGTCACCTTGGTCCGGGCCAAGTCGAGCGATTTGAGCGCGGACTCTGAAGCGAAGATTCGCGAGACGTTGCTGAAGTTGCTCGGGGATGTGGCTGACAAGTGAGCGGAGGTATTGTCCATCACGGCGACTCATCCAACACCTCGGGTGGGTCGACGCGGTCGGCATTCAGCAGCGCCAAGACCTCGGGAGCGTGAAACACCCGGCTCGACTTTCGCGTCGGATCAGTCTCTTGCAAGATCCCCTGCTCCAACAGCTTGGCCACGTTCATCGACGCCGCCCGGTGGGTCACTCCTAACAGCTTTTGCATGAGTGGAATGGTGATATACGGCGATTGGAGCAAGTGGTCCGCGACCAGTAGAACGTTCGAGGACACCGACGATTTCTGAAGCCG
>JAYSVZ010000297.1:0-2013 GCA_043718305.1 Planctomycetota bacterium
CGTTCGGGATGACTGACCCAGGGTCTGCCGCTGCGCAGCCGACCCTGGGCTACGAGACGAGACCCCGTTGGGGTCAAAGACCGGTCCGATTCTGAATTCTCCGACGTTTGAGATGCACACACGACTCTACTGAGTGAGAGGTCAGTGCAGGGACAAACGCATGCCACTCGGCATACACTCTCCTCGACAATAGTGAACCACCCGAGTGAGGATCGCCCCTCTTGAGATCGATCTCCCTTGCGAATGCGGGCGTCTTGTTGGCCTTCGTGTTGTCGATCGGCATTCTCTTCATGCCGACCCCCGAGGGGATGCCGCTGCTGGCTCAGCGGACGGCTGCGATTTCGACTCTGATGGCGATCCTGTGGATTGCCGCTCCGGAGCAGATCCCGGTCGTCAGTCTCATTCCGATCGCCTGCTATCCGCTGTTCGGGATTCTCAGTGCCAAGGACGTGTGCGTCGCGTATGGGGCGAGCAACGTCTTCCTGTATCTGGGTGGCTTCATTCTCGCATTGGCCATTGAACGACAGCACCTTCACAAACGGATCGCTCTCCACATCATCAGTGCCATCGGCAGCCGTCCGCGCCAGCTCGTCTTTGGCTTCCTGATCGCGACCGCGTTTCTATCGATGTGGATCAGCAATACGGCGACCACGCTGTTAATGCTGCCGATCGCGTTGGCGCTCCTCGATACGCTAACTGATTCGCTTGCCGAACGGGAAGGGATCGAGCGCTCCACCGCTGAGGCCACGCTCCGCCCCGTGTCGATCGCCATGCTGCTTGGTGTGGCCTACGCCGCCAGTTGTGGCGGGTTCGCGACGATGGTCGGGACGCCGACCAATCCGGTGCTCCGCGGTTTCTGGGAGAAGAAGTACGTCCCGCTCGGTTTCGCTCCGATCTCGTCGGCCCATTGGATGATTGTGTGTGTCCCGCTCAGCTTGTTGATGTTGCTGGCTGTGGGCTTTGTGATGACGCGGCGGATTCCGGCCCTGCCGTCGATCGAGCCGATCGGGCGGGCCTTCTTCCGGGACCGCCTGAATGAACTGGGGCCGATGAAGGGGGGCGAGCGGCGGGTGTTCATCCTCTTTCTGATCACAGCGCTGTTGTGGATCATCTCCCAGGAGTTTGATCTCGGCTCGCGGGTGATCTGGAGTTGGCCGCAGATGCTGGAGCAGGCGGGCCTCTGGTGCGGCATCGCGCCAGAGAGCTTCCCCCAAGATTTCGAAAAATCAGTCGACGAATCGACCGTCGCGATCGCCATGGCGATGCTGCTGTTCGCTCTTCCCGGCAACAGAACACCGACCGGTGAGTCGACGCGTCTGGTGGAATGGAACGATGTCGAGAAGAAGATCCCGTGGGGGATCTTGTTGCTCTTCGGCGGTGGCTTCGCGATGGCCAAGGCGTTCGATTCATCGGGCCTGTCGGTCTGGCTCGGCAATTCGTTTGCCAGCACGATGACCGGCGTCCCGCTCTGGGTGCTGGTCTTGGGGACGTGTGCGATGGTCACGGCCTTGACCGAGTTCACATCGAACGTGGCCTGCATCACAACGCTGCTCCCAGTGCTGGCGGCGACCTCGGACAAGCTGGGCGTTGATCCGCGACTGATTCTCATCCCGGCGACGATCTCGGCCAGTTGTGGCTTCATGATGCCCGCCGGGACGCCGCCGAATGCGATTGTGATGGGGACGGGCCGTGTCCCGATCCGGGCGATGATCGGGTACGGATTCTTTCTGAATATGATCGGAGTGGTGCTGGTGTCGCTGTTTACCTTCTGGGTGCTGGTGCCAGTGTTTGGGATCAAGCTGCAGTGACCTGCCGGGCGGTTCCTCGCGAGGGACCGTGGTTCAAAGTGATCCGATGACTGACGGGCGGACACCTCGGCGATATGATGAGGTGCCCGCCCCGTACCACTCCGACTCATCGACATGCCCCCCAAGACGACTGACGGCCCCCGGCCCCGCTCATTCCAGCCGCCCCAGGGTTCTCTCTCGCTCATCGCCGGGTCGGCGAGTCCGG
>JAYSVZ010000298.1:0-5748 GCA_043718305.1 Planctomycetota bacterium
TTCTCCGCCCCCAGCAAACTCATGACCAAGCTCGACGCGGAACCGCCGAAGAAGTCGGTCACAAACTCTCCCGCCAAGTTCGCGGAGGCTGCCTCTCGAGTCACAGCGGGAACGTAACGGGCTGCTTCTCCACCCGCTTCCCGCCGAAGCCAGCCGCGTTTTTCGAGCCGGTCGACCAGATTGAGAATCGTCGTCCGCGCCACGGTGCGGCGCGCAGCCACCACCTGCCAGATCATGGCGACTGTGAGCCCCTCGACTGAGGCTGACCAGACCAGATCCATGATCTCAAACTGCACCGGGGTCAATTGCCCATCCGGCATCACAGGCCCTCCATGGGTGAATGCGATTCAAGGAGGAAGAATAAACAAGACGACAAGTGTCGTCAATAGAGTTCGCCAAGCCGCCCTCTTCCACCCCAACGGGGCCGCCACAAACCAGCCTGGGGCAGAGCGACCAGCGGGAGCGCCGCCCCAGGTCGTGGAGTCCCCCACGCCCTCAGCCCTGAAAGGGCGAAACAAAGCTGGGACTCGCTTTGTGCCGCCCTTTCAGGGCTTGCCGAACAGGGCGGAATCGATCCCCAGGGCGTTGCCGGCAACGCCCTGGGCTGGTTTGTTTTGCCCCTTCGGTGCGGAAGCATGGAGCATTCATCGCCCGTGGTGCGGGTGCGATTCGGACTCTGGCTCTGGTGATGTGGGACTTCCGCAGTGGCGGACTAGGACCGTTTCAATCGGACGAATCCGATCAAACCGGAAATCGAGACTTCTCGTTTTTTGACTTGTCTTGTGGAATCTGATCTCGGAATCGTGGTTGGTCTTCAGACTCCTCCCGCGAACTCGTCGGGGTGGTTCTACAATGAAGGAGACTCCTCGGCGTGCGAGCGCCACCCCCTATACGGAATGCGAACAGAATCGATGCGCTCGGTCCTCATTTGCCAATCTGATTCAGCCTTGGTCAGAGATGTCATGCCTCGCTGGCTGGCGAGCTTTTCGGATCTGGCGGGGGTTCTGATGATCGATGAGCCGCGCGGGCATCGCTTCGGGAAGCTCCGCAAGAGCATCACCCGCGATGGGGTTTGGCGAACCATCGACTTGCTCGCTTTTCGGGCTTATCAAAGATTCTTCCTTACGGGCCAGGACCAGCAGTTCGAGCGCCATGTGCGTGACGAAGCCCAGCAGCGATACGCTCCGGCACCAACGGTCCCAATGCTGACGGTCGCTTCACCGAACTCACCCCAGGCCGAGGAGTTCCTCTGTTCGCTCCAGCCCGATGTCGTGCTGGCCTGCTGCAAGCATTTGTTGAAGCCTCGGATCTTTGAGATCCCGACGCACGGCACTTTCGTGATGCACCCCGGAATCTGTCCCGAGTATCGCAATGCCCACGGGTGCTTCTGGGCGCTCGTCAATGGAGACATGGAACGAGTCGGAATGACGCTCCTGCGGATTGATCGGGGGATCGACACCGGACCGGTCTTTGGCCACTTTCGAGCGCCGTACAACGAAACGGAAGATACGCCGCTAATGATCCAACGGCGGATGACTTACCACAACCTGGACGAGGTCGGCCAAACGCTTCAGCGGGTTGTCGCCAGGACAGCTGTCCCAATCAACACGCTCGGGAGAAAATCGGCCGTGTGGGGCCAGCCGACGTTGACGGCTTATTGGAAATGGAAACAACTCGCTCGCGAACGCCCGGAAACAGTCCCGGTGCCGAGTGCCGTTCAGGGGCCAATTGGCGTAAACTCCCCCGAGTGAGTTCTACCCCGCTGACGCTTGAACCTGGACCCGAATCGAATGGCAGTTGTCCCCTTTCGTGTTGGCTTGGGTCACGACACGCACCGCTTAGAACCAGGCCTGCGGCTGGTTATCGGAGGATTGGAGATTCCCCACGACAAGGGGTTTGTCGCCCATAGTGATGGCGATGTGCTCTTGCATGCGATCACCGATGCGGTCCTCGGGGCGGCGTCCCTGGGCGATATCGGCGAATGGTTTCCAGACACCGATCCGCAGTACCTGGGAGCTGACTCACGGGTTCTGCTTAAGGCGGCTGTGCAAGCGGTGCGCGATCGCGGGTGGGAGGTGGTGAACGTCGACTGTACGGTCTTCGCCCAGCGGCCGAAGCTCTCGCCTTATAAGCCAGCCATGGCGAGAGCAATTGCCGAAACCCTGGGCATTGCGACCGACCTCGTCAATGTCAAAGCCAAGACCGGCGAACGTGTCGGCCCCATTGGGAACGAGGAGTCGATCGACGCCTCCGCCGTGGTTCTGCTGATGAAGATTGAACAGAGTCTCTGATTTTCGACAGACCTCTTAAAACACGGATCGATCACGTCGCCGGGATTCACTCGGTATGATCTGCTCACCATTATTCTTGCTCGGAGGTCCACCTGCATGTTCCCGTTCGGAGCGATCCCGCACTCTGCCTTTCTCTTGGCCTTGATCGGCTGGGACTACAACACGCGGATCGTGTTTCTCGGCACGACACTGCTGGGGATCGCGGCGGGGGTGGTGGGCGCGTTCATGGTCTTTCGGAAGCGGGCCTTGGTCGGCGATGTGATTGGGCATGCAGCTCTTCCGGGGATTGGGGCGGCGTTTCTCCTGGGGGAGTGGCTCTCGCCAGGGATGGGAAGGTGGCCGGTGGGGTTGATGGCCGGGGCGCTGCTGGCCGGGTTAGCGGGGGCTGTTCTGGTGATGGTGATGGAGCGGTCGCGGCGGGTGAAACCCGATGCGGCACTGGCCTTGGTATTGAGTCTGTTTTACGGGGGAGGGACGGTGCTGTTCTCGGTGATTCAGCATCTCCCGGGCGGCGGCCAAGCGGGGCTGGGGGCCTTTCTTTCGGGGAAGACCGCCTCGTTAATTGCCTCGGATGTCATCGTGCTGGCCATCGCAGCGACATTGTTGTTGGCAGTGACGCTGGTCTTCTTTAAGGAGCTAACGCTCATCTGTTTCGATGCCGAGTACGCCTCGGCTGGCGGGTGGCCGGTGCGGAGTCTGGATGCACTGCTGATCTTACTGGTCGCCGCGATCACCGTGCTGGGGATGCAAAGTGTCGGGTTGGTGCTGGTCGTGGCCTTGCTGTTGACCCCGGCGTCCTCCGCCCGATTTTGGAGTCACGATGCGCGGACCGTAGTCTGGCTCGCGGGTGCCCTGGGCGGACTAAGTGCCGGGTTAGGAACGATCGTGAGTGCCTCTTGGCCGAAGCTTCCGGCGGGGGCGGTAATTGTGCTGGCCGGGTTGACCGTCTTCCTCGCGAGTCTGGTCTTCGGCATACATGGTGGTCTGTGGGAGCGGTGGCGGGGGGGGCGGGCCTTGCGGCATCGGATCTTGCGGGATGACATCCTGCGCGGGATTTACGAACTCCTGGAAACGCATTCGCCAGTCCCGGACCGCACGGCGACCTTCTCCCCCAGTGATCTCCGGGAACAGCACAGTTGGACCTCACGGCAACAGGACCGGCTCCTGTTCGAACTGATCGACGAAGGCTCCGTGATCTCGACCAGTGACCGCTTCCGGCTCACCGACTTTGGCCTGACTCAGGCGAAGCAAACCGTCCGGCTGCACCGGCTCTGGGAGCTGTATCTGCTGGAGTACGCCAACGCCGCCCAAGGCCATGTCGACCTCCACGCCGATATGAGTGAGCACTTCCTCGACCCCCGCTTGATGGCGGAGTTGGAAGAACGGTTTGGCGACCGCGTCCCGCACGGGGCTGTCCCCGTCAGTCCGCATGCTTTGAACACACATACCGAACCGCAATAGAGACGGCAGCGAGTTGTGTTCCAGTTCTACGAAGTTGCGACCATCTCTTCCGGCGGAAGGACTTCCCCCATTGCTTGGAAGATCTCGTCCACACACGGCTTGTAGACCGCCCCGATCAGGATGTCGGTCATGTGCGATCGGTACTGCGGGTGCATGCGGAAGAACTCACCGAAGCTGAAGGACGGAGTATAGAAGGCGTAGATCAGCTTGCGAAAGTTCTCGACTCCCTGCCGGTACGTGGGATACCAAGCCCCGAGCGACTGCTGGGACAGGTCGTTGGATTTAAGTGCTGCATCGACCGCATCGGCCACGAACTCACCCGACTTCAACGCGAGATAGACCCCGGACGAGTAGACCGGATCGATGAACCCGCACGCATCCCCGACCAGCACCCAGCCCGGTCCGGCAGCCTGTTTCGAGAAGTACGAGTAGTCCTTGGTCGCGAAATACTCGGTGTAGCGGGTCGAGCCCTGGAGCCGCTCGACGAGAGCTGGGCAGCGCGCGAGTTCGCGTTGGAAGACCGATTCGGGATCGGACCCCTTGGCGAACATGTACGCCATCGACCCGGTGCAGCCCACGCTGACGATGTTGTTTCGCAGCGGGATGTACCAAAACCAACTGGTCTTTCCCTCGGTCTGCATGATGAGGGTGGCCCCCTCATCGCGGCCCGGATCGCGGAAGGCTCCCTGGAAATAACTCCAGACCGATGCCTTTTTCAGTCGCGTATCGGGGGTCTTCAGTCCCAGCCGATTGACGATGAAACTCGACTGCCCACTGGCGTCCGCGACGACCCGGCAGGCGATCGCGCGGACCTCTCCGGTGGCAAACTTGACCTTCACGCCGACGGCCCGGTCGCCCTCGAATAGCACCTCCATCACATGGGCTTCCGCCCGGACGGTGGCTCCCTTAGCAACGGCATTGTCGACGAGCATCTTGTCGAAGTCGCCGCGTTCGACCTGCCACGTCTGGGAGCTTTCGTGATCGTTGTATTCGTCGAAGTAGAACGGCTTCGAGGGCTTCATTCCCTCGGAGAAGAACTGCACACTGAACTTTTTAGGAAAGGCCGACGCCTTGAGTTGTTCGATCAGCCCGAGCCGCTTCAGCGACCAGTAGGTCTCCGGGATCAGCGACTCGCCGATGTGAAAGCGCGGGATCGTCGACCGTTCGAGAACGAGCACTGAGTGACCTTGCTCGGCCAGCAGCGTTCCCGTGGCCGCCCCCGCCGGGCCCGCCCCAATGACAATTACATCGTAGCTGGCGTTCACGGAACCGGCATATTCGTGGCTGGGGGGGTAGTGAACCTGGATCATCGGGCGCTCCGAAAGGCCATCTCGACTTGTCGTCAGTCGAAACAATAGTTGTTAAGACAAGTATATCCAAAAGATGGTGATCGGACCAGTCTGATTCTTGGCCCATTGGGTGTGTGCAACCCCATCGTCGGTGGGGTCACTTCTCGCCATCGACCGTGATCTGAGCCGCGAAGCGGTGGCAGCATGTAGCCGTGGGTGAAACCCACGGAACACGATTCCCTGATCCGATCCAGCCGCGAAGCGGCGACAGCAGGATCGGAATGGCGTCGCGGGGCGTCAGTGACCGTCTTGTTGAAGGCAGTCGCTGCCGCCGCTTCGCGGCTGGAGATCATGCGGGCTGCGAGGTCCATGGGCTGCGCCCACGGCGACATGCTGTCACCGCTTCGCGGCTGCGGAGAAGAGCACGCTCACTCATCGCCTCTGGCTGAAAGCTGACTGCTGACCGCTTCTCGATTGCCTCGACCAGGACTCGAACCTGGAATGCCCCGTTAGAAGCGGGGAGTGATTTCCGTTTCACCATCGGGGCAGGGGGGAGAGTTGTCAGTCGTCAGTTTTCAGTTATCAGCCAGAGAGTCTTCCGGACTGACAACTGAGAACTGAGAGCTGACGACTGAAAACTGACAACTTCCCAAAGCGGAAGGCGAGGGATTCGAACCCTCATCTCCCTGGCGGGAGAACCGCATTAG
>JAYSVZ010000299.1:0-2009 GCA_043718305.1 Planctomycetota bacterium
GCGGCGAAGCACTGGCTCTCACCGCGATCGATCTCCCCGGCCAGACTCGCGTCGAGATCGAGACTCAAGTCGAGATCGAGACTCGGATCATGGCTGAAACGCCAAATCTCATCAGCGGTCAGAAAGCGGAACTCAAACCCAGGCACCGGCGGACAGGACACCGGCTGCACCAGGTCCAGCCAGATGACCTCGATCACATGCCGATGATTGAGCCGTGCCCCCAGACGATCCACCAGCAGTCGTCCGGCAGCGACCCAACCGAATTGCTGGCGAGTGGCATTCAGAACCTGAAAAGGATTCGTCAAGATGGGTTTCCTTCGAGTGGCTCCCTACAGCCGGATGAGCTGGCCGCCCCACGCCAGTCCGGCCCCAAAGCCGACCAGGGCCACGAGGTCGCCGGAGACGGCCATCCGCGCGTGGAGTGCGGAGTGCAGGGCCGTCGGAATGCTGGCGGCCACTGTGTTTCCAAGTCGGTCCACCGTGACGGCGACTCGATCCATCGGCAGCCCCAGTTCCTCCGCCGAGGCTTTGAGGATGTTCAGGTTGGCCTGATGCGGAACCAGCAACTGGAGTTGGTCGACGGAGACGCCCGCCTGCGCACAGAGTGAGCGAACGGTCTGGGGCAATACCTGAGTGGCGAAGTTCCAGATGGCCTTGCCATCCATCGTCAGGTGGCCATCCGTGGGAACTCGGAGTGGGGTCGCATCGCCTCGGGAATGCAGCGCGGAGGCCAGCACTTGGCCCGGCCCGTCGGCCCCGATGACGACGGCCCCTGCCGCATCCCCAAAGAATATGGCGGTCGTCCGATCGGTGGGACTGAACAGCCTCGAGCCTTGATCGGCACCAATCACGAGGGCTTTGCCTCCCGAGGTCTGCAACCAGCGAAACGCCACATCGAAGGCATGCACGAAGCCCGAGCAGGCGACGTTGATATCGAAGGCCACCGCGTTTGCAGCGAGCAGTGAGGCCTGGACTAATGAGGCCACCGAGGGCATGAGATTCGGATTTGTCGACGTGGCCACGACAATCAGTGTGATTTCATCCGGCGCCGCCTCCGAGGACTCCAGGGCCCGCAGCGCGGCCTCGCTGGCCAGTTTCACCAGATCGTCACCGTCGTCCAGGAAGCGGCGTTCCTGAATCCCGGTCCGGGTGAAAATCCAGTCTGCGGTCGTATCCAGGTTCAGATCGCGGATCAACGCCTCGTTGTCGACGACCCGCGGCGGCAGAGCCATGCCGGTTCCCAGAATGGAACAGGGCCACGGGCCACGGCGGATCGCCCGTCGTTCCTGAAACGATTCGAGAGGAGCAGTTTTGATCATGAGGGAGGCATCAGTGACCACGGCACATCAACACGCGGAAGGACAGCACTCAAAAGTATGCTTTCTCCGCATGCCGAGAGAGCGGATATCTTCTCGGGATCTCATGAGGATTGGAGAACCGATCTCGGTTTGACGGGACGTGGCGTTTCGTCAACATCCGGCAATCTGGCGAATCGGAGACAGCTGCGGTTGATCGCTGAATCCGCAACTCTCCTTCGGAGGCACCGTAAGGCGGGCAGGCGCCAATAGTCTCCCCGTAGGGTGCCGTCAACGGGTGCCGTCAACGTTACCCGCATGTCTCCCTGCGAAGGCGAGAGCCTCGGAGGAGGAGGAGTTTTTCCAGGCCGCGCCAGAGGGTGATCCAGCCGGGGTCGCCGTCGCGTTGGCGGCGGGTGCCACTGGCGGTCGCTTTGGGCCGCCAGTGTTTTCGAGGTAAGATCGGAGATGTGCCGTCGGACAGTGGATACGCCTCCCCCATCATTTGCACTCCCCAGGAGTTGCTCCATGTTTGATGATCCCATCGTGGCTGAAATTCGAAAGGTTCGGGAGGCATATGCCGAATCGTTGGGATACGATCTGGCGAAGATTGTGTTGGATTTGCAATCTCGCCAAGGCCAGGACGGGCGAAGGATTGTCGATCGCCGATCACCCCGGCAGTCCAAACCGCGATGCCCCCCAATCATCGGTCAC
>JAYSVZ010000300.1:0-5736 GCA_043718305.1 Planctomycetota bacterium
GTGCCGCGTACGCCAACACAGCCAGCAGGTCGTCGCGCTCCAGATCCTGATAGTCCGCCAAGATCTCGTCGTGCGTCATGCCGGAACTCAGCAGTTCCAACAGCGTCTCAACGGGGTAGCGCAGTCCCCGCACGCACGGCTTGCCGTGGCACACGGACGGGTCAATCGTGATTCGAGTCAATAGATTATCCATGACACTAGCATAGCAGATCCGGATACGGTCCGCTCTCTGCTGCCCAACAGTTGTAGTGCGGGCGGGGTGGCACTGTCGGACTGGCTGCTGTGCTCGTACACGGGGTGGTGGGTGCCACTGGCGGTCGCTTGGGGCCGCCAGTGTTATTGTGGGTGAGTGATCCTATCAGGCTCAAGGGTCCGTCGACAATCCGATGTCTCCGAAGTCCAGCGCTGGGGTGCATTCGCCAAGTGGCGGTCTCCTGTCTGCCCCCTCTCCCCCGCGATCGATCTCATCCCCCAGGGGGACGCGTGGCGGGGGAGAGGGTGGGGTGAAGGGCCAGGTCGTGTGGGCATCTGAATCATCGGTGCCCCGACCCCGACGGGCCAACGCGGTGTTGGGGTTGAATCGGCCGACAGTGATAGAATACCCAGGGATTCCCGCGATGCGGGCAACCCTAGGCTAAGAGGCGAGACCCCGCCGGAGTCGACCACTCCTCGGGAATGCTGACGAACCGCACTCGGTCGCCGATTTGCAAGGTTCTTGGGTCAGGCATCGCTTTGCCCGTCTTGTCGTGGAATCCGAACACGCCTGGCCGTTGACCCTACTCCCGCAACAACTGGTTATTCGCAATCGTAATCCCGCTCAGCATCGATCCGATGATGCCGAGGAACCCTTGGTCGGTCCCGGCCAGATAGAGATTCTTCAGCGGCATGTCGCCGGTCAGGATCTTGCGCGGGGCTCCGTAGACGGCCCCCTTGAGGTGGCCTGTGAAGCGGTGGATCGTCTGGGGGGTGAAGATGTCGGTGTCGATGACGTGGCTGCGGAACTCGGGCATGAAGCGGACGGCGGAGTCGATGATTTTGGTGCCCCAGTCCGACTTCGCAGCGGCGTATACATCGGGCGAAAGCCCCATCCAGTAGTCGGGGTTGGCGAGGGCGGTGATGCGGATGATGCCGTCTTTGAGCTGTTGATCGTTCTCATACTGAAAGTTATTCGGGGAGCAGATGATCCCGCTGCGAAGGTCGCACGGGTCGGTCGGCACGTCGTAGGTGAATCGCTCGGAGTCGTTGTAGAAGATGATCGTTTCGGGGTGGCCCAAGTCGCGCGGCTGGCAGTCGAGGACCGAGATTGACTCATTGAACGAGATCGCCCCGTGCTGGAATTTTTCGACCGGCCCGTGGTCGCCGGGGACGGATTGGCCTGCGAGTGAATCTCCGCACAGCCGAAATGTCTCCACCGACCCGACCGTCGACAGAATATTGTCAGCTGTGATTTCGCGGCCATCGTCGAGGATGATGCCGATGGCCCGCCCGTTGTCGGCCTGGATCGCCTGCACGCCGTGGCGCAACTTCAACTCACCGCCGAGGGCCTTGTAGTGCCGGGTCAGCGATTTGAGGATCTGCCGCACGCCGTCGAACGGGCGGCCAAACCCCTCCTTAAAGATACTCTTGAACATGACTACGAACTGGTTGAAGTCCATGTCGCGCGGGGTGGCTGAGCCGTAGAACATCAGCGGGCAGAAGAGCATGTCAACCAGCAGCGGGTCAGAGAGATGCTCGCTCACGACCTGCATCGCTGAGACCGCCTGCTGGTTCAGGTTCAGTTCGTCGAAGCCCTCGATCGTGGCCACCAGCTTGCGGAACCCGTCGATCTGCCGCGGGAAGGCGGCCGCGATCTCCTCGAGCAGCACCGAAAAATCATTCGTGAACCGCAGCTTCTTCCCCGGGAATGCCACCGCCGACCCGCACTGCGGTCTCAACGCGAAGTCATCCCAGCGGAGCCGCAACTGCTTGAGCAGCTTGGCCAGCGGCCCGGTTCGTGTCCCCGGCGGTGCAAAGTTCGTGACCGCATGCAGCCCCACATCGTGGTTCCTCGCCCGCAGCCGGTAGAACGAGTTCAGCCCGCCAATCGTCGTGTGCCGTTCGAGAATGCAGACCGGTTTCTGGTAATACGCCAGCCGAATCCCGGCTGCCAGCCCGGACATGCCGGCCCCGATGATGAGGGTGTGGTAATGCACGGGGGGAGTTTTCAGTGGTTAGTTTTCAGTCGTCAGTCAGAACGACAGCGAGCGGGGGACGTGAGTCCCCCGTGTTGTGAGGGCGTGTTATTAGTATCCACGTGGCGATCCAAGCTCAACGGTCGCTCAGCACGGGGGACTTACGTCCCCCGCTCGCTAGGCTGGCACATCCTTGAGCATGGGCGTCAGGTAGGTCACCGTGCTGTCCATCGAGATCAGGTTCGGGTAGTCGGCCTCGGGAATCTGCACGCGGTAGAGCTTGCGGAGTTCCATGACAATGTCGAGGAAGTCCATGCTGTCGAGTTCCATCTGCTCGCGGAACGCCTTGCTGTCATCGAGATTGGACAGATCTTCATCGGGCGCGATGCGCTCGAGGATGCTGAGAATCACCTTGCGGATATCGGCCGGGGCCATTCCGGAACTCCGTCACTGAGGTCGTTGCCACGGGGGTCGACAGGGACTGAACAGATCATCACGAGCCGCGCTCGCGAAGAACTCACAGATTAGCGGGGGCGGGCGGCACGGCAAGTCGGCGTGTCGAAAATCGAGAGTTCTTGTCATATCCGGGACTGGGGACGGTTGCGGAAAGTGGAACGGTCCGTCAGATCGTTGGATGCCAATTCGGGAGTCTTTCGTCACGCGGCCCTCACCCCCAGCCCCCCCAAGCCCCTCTCCCGGGGGAGAGGGGAGCCGGAAGCTGCCGGAAGCCGTGGGATAGGCTTCCAGCCGGTCTTTTGACCGAAGTTGACAGGCCGGAAGCCGATCCCACGGTAAGTTTCCTCTAACCGCTCGCCTTACGGCTCCAGGAGAGTCGGAGCCCACATTCCCGGTTGGATTTCTGGAATCTCACCGGACGGAGGCAGCGTCGTCTTCACAGCTGCGGCGATCTGTTCTGACAGGTCGCGGATGGTCTCCGCATGCTCGACGACTTCGGCGAGGTTGGTCTGCTCTTTCGGATCAGCGTCGTGGTCGTAGAGTTCGCGGCCGCGCTTTCCGGCGTCCCATTCGGTGTATCGCCAGCGCGGGGTGCGGAGGCTGTAGCCGAAGTAAAATTTCCCGTCGGCGGCGACGTTGGTGGTGACGGCTGCCTGGCGAGCGCCGCCGCCGCGGCTGACCTGGGTGATGGCCCAGTTGCGACCGGCGAGCGAGGGGTCACGGAGCATTGGGGAAAGGTCTTGGCCTTGGAGATTCTCGGGGGCCTTCACACCACACAGCTTGGCCAGCGTCGGGAAGAGGTCGATGTGCGACACGGGAGCCTTGGCGACGCCGGGCTTGATGCCAGGGGCCACGATGAGCAGCGGCACGCGGGCGCTTTCCTCGAAGAGGCTCATCTTCTGCCACAGTCCATGCTCACCCAGGTGATACCCGTGATCGCTTGTGAAGACGATCACCGTGCTGTCGGTCAGGCCGAGGCGATCGAGGGAGTCGACGACCTTGCCGACCTGGGCGTCCATGAAACTGATCGAAGCGTAGTAGGCTTGGCGGGCCTCGCGGCGGAGGTCATCGGTGAGCATGTCTTGCTCCTTCTTGGCACTCCCGAGGGCCCCCGGTGGGAGATCCTTCTGGTCTTCGGCGACGCCTTGCACGACGGCCATCTCGTCGAGTTTGTACTGGTCGAAGTAGCCCTTCGGCGAAACGTACGGCGTGTGCGGTCGGAAGAACCCGACTGATAGAAAGAAGGGCCGATGGCGTTGCTTGGCACAGCGCTCCAAGACCCACTCGGCATCGGCAGCCTGCAAGGCATCGGTGTGGTGTTCATCACTCTTGGGCGAGGCATACCAGCTTAGCGTTCCGCCGAACTGCTTCGGTGACAGCGTCTTGATGAAGGGGTGTTCTTCGGTGCGGTCGACCCCCGCCGGGTTCAGCTCCAACTCCCAACTCGCCGGGTCATCGTGCCCGTTCGTTCCGATCGAATTCGGGACGTTGTAGTGGTACATCTTCCCGATGCGGGCTGCGAAGTAACCTTGCTGGCGGAAGGTCTGGGGCAGGCTGAGTTGGTTGGGGATCGTCTGGCGAAAGATCTGCCCATTGGACTGAATCCCGGTGCTGTTGGGGTATAGCCCGGTGAGCATGGCATTGCGACTCGGCCCGCACAGCGGGAATGAGCAGTAAGCCCGATCGAACCGCACTCCGCGAGCCGCCAGCTTGTCGATGTTCGGCGTCTTGATCTGTGAATCGCCGTAACAGCCGAGGGCATTGTTCAAATCGTCCGAGACGATGAACAACACGTTCGTCCTCGGCGAGGTGGCCGGGGTTTGGCCTACAGCGGATGTCGCGTCGAAAGATGCGATGAGCAGAGCGAACAGCCGAAACCTGGACACGAGAGGCATGGTGGCTCCCAGCGAGTGTTGATACTCCAACGATGGTCGAAGCCGATTGTAGCGTGGGCGATCGCTCATGCGAGAGGTTGGTCTTCAGGGATACGCGGGCTAAAGCTCACGTGACTTCGACATTGTCGGGCGTCATTAGAGCATCTACCGAACTGGTCTTCAGTTGCAGATTTGGAACACTAATCCACGCTAATCAACACTAATCCGGAGCCGAATTTTGAGCTGCTGCTCAATCGTAAAGCTCTTCGGGATTCGTGAAGAGTCAGTGAAGATTAGTGTTCCCCACTCCGGGTTGAGGGCGATTTTCACTGAATACCAATTCAAAAAGTGCTCTCGTTAGAGCGGTGTTGACCAATTCTCATGGGGACAAGATTATCATGGAGCGAGGATCTGTCGATACTGTTGATGGACCAACCGTTGCGCGAACCTGACCGGGATGTGTGTGTCCTCTCGGGCTTGAGCCACTCCCATGCCCACCACACCCGACCAGCTCCTGATTAACGCCCGCTTTCAGATTCCGATCTCGGAGTTCGAATGGAGCTACGTCCGCAGCTCCGGCCCCGGTGGGCAAAATGTCAATAAAGTGAATTCGAAGGTCCAACTGACCTGGAAGCCGGAAGAATCGCCGTCGATCCCGGAAGACCTGCGATTCCGGTTGCTTTCCAAACTCGAACCGCAACTGACGGTCGACCGTGACCTGCGGATCGATTCCCAACTCTACCGGGACCAGCCTCGCAACCGCGAAGATTGCCTGGAGAAGCTCAAGGTCATCCTGGTCGCTGCCTTGCACGTCCCAAAGGCACGTAAGAAGACCAAACCATCCAGAGCCTCGCACGCCCGCCGCCTCAAAGAAAAGAAACACGAATCGGCTCGCAAAGCGGACCGCAAGACTCCTCGATCTGAGGACTAAGGCCACTGGTGGAAAATGAAGTGAACTGAGTACAGCGCAGAGCCGCAACTCAAAGAGAAGCAGCGGTTGCCAGCTCCGGCGGAATCCCGAGGCCACGATCGATGTCATGGCCCTGAAGGGGCCGGACGAGATCGCCCAGGGTCGCGACCCAGGGAGCGCTCCCATCATGGCCCACTAAAAACGCAGAAACACCCCCCCACTCACAACCTGCAGATCTACGCCCAACACTTCCCCAGCCCTCCTCGCCCCTTCCAGCTGCTCTCCGAAAGCGGCCCAGACCCCCGATCTGGCAGCCTCTCCGCGA
>JAYSVZ010000004.1:0-8870 GCA_043718305.1 Planctomycetota bacterium
GCGGTGGGGGATCAGGTGTTCGTGGCGGGTTACGGAAGCGTGAAGTCGATCGATGCGAAGACGGGTGAGCTGCGCTGGTCAGGGGTCGCGATCGACGAGACCTTTCGTTACTTAACCGAGCAGGACTACAGGCCCGAGGATCCGGGTCATCAACAGTTCCTCAATCTCATGCTGGGGCAACGAGCGTGGGTCAATCGGACAGCTTCCACCTTGGCGAGCGATGGTGAGCGGGTCTATGCGGTCAACGACACCGGGATTGTGGGGGCACTGACGCGGTTTGGTTTCGGGATGCGCCCCAATCAAGTTCCCTCGCGGCATGAGTTGATCCCGCCGTCCGAGAATCGGCTGATGGCCTATGACGCCCAGAGTGGGTTGCTGCAATGGGTGGCCGGGGGGCCGATGGCGATTGTCGACCCGGAAGGAGCGGCGGGAACGGCGACCGAGGTCATTCTTCCGGGAGCGTTCTTCCTGGGGGCACCGCTGGTTCTGGATGGTCAGGTCTATGTGATTGCGGAAGACCACGGGCAAGTGCGGGTCTTCTCCCTCGACCCGCAGACCGGTTCGCCGCTCTGGTCGTTACCACTCATCAACCCCCAGATGGGAGTCGCCTATGACGAGGTCCGGCGGTTCTATGGATTAACCCCTTGTTACGCCGAGGGGTTGCTGATCTGTCCGACGGGCGAGGGGATTCTGGTCGCTGTCGACCCGGTGATGCAGCGCGTCGCCTGGATCAATCAATACTCTCAGAAGACTCCGCAGATCACTGATCCGCGGTTCCGCGGGTTCGCGGGAAGGGGCCGCAATACCCCCCAGCCCGAGTTCCGCCTCGATACGCAAATCAAAGAACGGCAGTGGCTCGACACCTACCCCGTGCAGGCCGGATCGCGCTTGCTCTACCCCGCGAGTGATGCGGGGATGCTCTATGGCCTCGATCCACTCACGGGGGAGAAGCAGTGGGAGATCGAGCGGGGCGATGGATTGTTCATCGCTGGGTGTACCGAAAAGCATGTGGTCATCGTGGGCGAGCGGTCGGTCCGCGCGATTCGGTTGGATGATCCCCGGCGCGTGGTCTGGAGTCTGGAGACCCCGTGTCCAGCAGGGCGGGGGGTACTCTGTGGGGCGAACTATCTCTTGCCCGTGAATACCAATGAGATTCTGGTGATTCACCTAGAGACCGGTCGGTTGTTGGCGCGTCCACCGCTGGACGCGCGGCTCGGCGGCGGGAGCCTGATCGCGGCGGGGGATCGGCTGTTCTTGCAAACGACGCGGCAACTTGTCGGCTTTCGGACGATGCAAGAAATCGAACAGGAGATCGCTACGACTCTCGATCAGGGCGAACGTCGAGGTCTCGCCCTCGTCCAAAAGGGGGAGCTCCTGCTCTGCCGCGGGAAGACCGACGATGGCATCGCCGCGATTCGCGAAGCCCTCGCTATCCAGGACTTTCCCGATGCCCGCCGGATGCTCGTCTGGACCCTGCTCGACCAGCTCAAGGACGACTTCGCAGCTTCCCGCGACCTGGTTCCCGAACTCAAGCGGCTGGCCACCGAGAGCGATCAAAAACAGCTCCTGGGTCGGCTCACAGCCGAGGGGATCGAGCAATCGGGCGATGCCCTGGGAGCCTTTCGCGAGTATCTCGACTTGGCCTTGACCCTCAAGGTCGATGAGCAGATCGCGACCGAGAGTCAGCTCACCGTACGCCAGGACCGGTGGCTGCGCGGTCGATTGAGTCACCTCTATTTGTCCGCGTCTGGTGATGACCAAGAGCAGATGCGGAAGATTATGGACGATGTGGTCGCTGCTCAATTGAATCCGGTGGACCAAAAGAAGCTCGCGACAATCCTGGGCATCGACCTCGCGCCGCAACTGCATCTCGCGCTTGCGATGAAGAATCAATTCGATAACTGGATGACGGCCCGTGTTCTGTGGACGCTGACAGAATCGCCGGATCTCAGCTTGCGGGCGCGGGCGACAGCACGGCTCGTGGAGATTGAAGTCCCTCTCAAGCGAGGACGAAATGTGGTTCATCTGGCGCGAGCCTTGCAAGGGGAGCTGGCCGAAGTCGAGATCGAACCGGGTGTGACAGCGCGGAGCTTTCTGGAAAAACTTCCCGAGGCGACGCGGAGTGAGATTGCCCGACTGACCGCACCGATCGAGGGGCGACCGACCCTGGAAGAGAAACCGGGCGCTGGGACGCCGGTGCCCAAAGAGATCTTTCCGGTCCTGGGGGCGAAGCGGGGGCCGTTCGTCGACTGGCTGTTTGGGTTCGAGTCACCCGTCTCCTCGGCTGTGGCTGCCTATGATGCTTCGGGAAAGGGGCGCGCGAATGCGAACTTCGGACCGATGGGAGAACCTGGCAACCGGCTCATCCGTTATGTTCAGACCGATGCCAATCTCGTACTCGTGGGGCTGCGCGACCAGTTCACGGTCCTCAGTCCGCTGGATGACGCGAGCCAGACGCGGTTCACCGGGCAACTGACGAGCGTCGAGAACCCGTTGATCGGACGTCGGGGGATCATGATCGCCCCCCCCGCGTTGGCTCCCCGGCCTGCGGTGCGACACCCCTATTGGCAATCGACGAATGGTCCTCTGGGCAACGTCGGGCCGCTCGGTTTCGACACCCTTGTCTACTTACAAGGGAGTCTTCTCAAGGCGGTCAATCCGCTCTCCACGCAAGCCAACCCGCAGATCCATTGGCAGCGCATCGGGGTCACTCCCGGGAGCGCGATCTGTGCCGATGAGAACTATGTGATCGTCATTCCCCCAGGGGACGGGAAGTGGCTCGTCCTGCGAGCAGCCGATGGAGTCTTGTTGGCGGAACGGGATGTTCCGGAGGGCTTGGTCGATCGCCGCTATGCCGATTGGGGGCGATATTTTCTGGTGAGTCGACGGGATGAATCGATCGATACTCAACCCGCACGGCGTCTGTTGGCGATGTACGATCCCGTGGCCGACAGCGAGGTCTGGTCGGTCTCCCTGTCGCCGGGAACTGAATGGGCTCCCGTCAACGGATCAGACTTGGCTCTGCTTGCCGCCGATGGAGCTCTGTCGCTGGTGGATTGGCGGACGGGAAACAGTCGCTGGACCTCGCAGCTCCCCCACATTGAGAAGAGTCCCGATCGATTTTCAGTCCATACCGATGGGCAACGGATCTATCTCCACACCGACTCGACACCAGCGGGCTCTCCCGAAGTCATCCGCGAGATCCCCTCCTTGAATCAAGTTCAAGTGAACGGGATCGCCGCCGCGATCAATCTCACCGATGGCCAAGTTCTGTGGGCCAAGCCCATGGAGCAACAACTCTTCCGCCCCCATCTGCCAGCCAGCAGCCAGACGCTCGTCTACTGTGCCACACGCCAGAAGGGGAACGAACCATCGAGCTCCACGACACTGGAGATTCTTGATGCCGCGACCGGGGAACGCCTCCTCTCTAAAGTGATCGTCCCGCTCGGTGGAGAGGGCTGGATCTCAATCACGCGTGGTCTCCTGCTGCGCATCTACGGACACGATATCCGCATCTCGCGACCCGGCAGCGTGGAAGATGAGCAGCCCCCCGAAGGGCAACGTGAACCCGAAGTCCCGCTCAAGGTGCAATAAGCGGTGTCAACAACCGCCGGGTCGAAGAAAAGATGGTGAAGGGTTGCGGTTGTTCCAAATCTGCAACTGAAGACCAGTTCGAAAAATGCTCTAATTAGAGTTGTCCCAGTATCCAATGCGTAGCTTGAAGTTCTCGCGTCAGGCCCGCCACCAAGTCTGGTTTCTCGCCGCTCGGCAGAACGCCCCAGGTGTAGGTCTCGACCTCGAGATGCGGGGCGTAGGTCAACGACCGGACCTGGGCGAGGGCTTTGTTCAAGTCTCCGCGAGTCGTCCGCAGCGGGCCGAGCGACTCAGCATCGACCGGGACGTGAAAGTGGACCCGCCACAGTTCCGCTTCGGCAAACTCGGCGGGGGGGGCAGCACAAAGTTCGCGGTTCAAATCGAGTACGCTGACCACGCGCCCCGCCTTCGACCGGGCGAAGGTCTGGTGCAAATACCTCGGCTCGACATAGCGCGCCAATTCGTCCAGCGACTCGCGCGTCGGCGTCAGTTCAATCGCGCAGGTGATGTGGACCTTGTTAATTCGGATTCCCACATCTTCCAGTTCATGGATCGAAGCGGCCACGTCTTCGAACTCGACCGACTGGTGGCAAACGTCGTAGCAGACCCCAATGTGCCGCGCGACAGCCGCGCGGGCTCCGGCTGCGACGGCAGCAGCACGCAATTCTGCAAAGAACCGCACGGTTTCGCTCGTCGTTTCGAGCACACACAGCGGCTCGGGCTCGATCGCTAGGCGAATCACCTGTCCCGTGTCATCGTGCAGTTCATCCAGCCCCCGGGCGAGTGAGATCAGGTTCGCGATGCACTCCGCCGTGAACCCCTCACGTTGAGCGAGGGCCTTAAACCCGAGCGGCACGGTCGAGAGCGTTCCCTCGACTCCGTCGGGCAGCAACTGGCACAGCACGCGGGCACAGTCCAGGGTGTATTCGAGTCGCGCGGGTTGAGTCCAGTCGGGGAGATAAACCTGCTCCTTGACCCGTTCCGAGTGGAAATCGCCATACGGAAACGCGTTCAGGGTGTAGGTCACCAGCCCCCCGGCAGCCAGTGTCTCGCGGAGCAACGCGACCCGCGACCCGTCCGCCACCAGTTCCGCAATCACGGGTTGAGAAAGCCAAAGGCCCGCCGCCAAGGGGGTGCCCAGAGTCTGTCCCACGGGGATCGTGTAGTTCCGCAGGCCGGCGATGACTTCATCGACGGTGACACCGGGATGCACGTTCGTGCAATAACTCAGCGGAAGCGAACTGATCGACATCGGAGGCACGGAAATTGGGGGAGGTTGTGGGTCGGGCCTTCATCATACACGTGCTTCCTCTGAAGCGAGAGGGAGCAATGCACACTCTCGATGCCGGAAGAATCTCACCACAGCGAGAAATCAGTCCGCCTCTGGCGAGGGCATTGACTCGCCAGTGTCAGAGGCCAGCCACTGGCGGTCCAAAGCTAGCCAGTGGCACCTCAAACCACTCTTGCGTCGGCACTTCCCACCTGCCGAACACCGTATTTTCGTGACCGGGTTGCATCCATCCCTGAACTGCGGAGAATACAGGGTCCGAGTTCCTGTGAGGTGAGTGATGCCGGTTCCAAAAGTGGTGATCGTCGGGCGGCCGAATGTCGGCAAGAGCTCGATTCTGAACTGGCAAGCGGGCCGGCTCGTCTCCGTGGTCGACCCCACGGCGGGGGTCACGCGCGACCGCGTCGGGCACTTGATGCAGGCGGGGGAGCGGTATTTTGAGCTGATCGACACCGGCGGGATCGGGATCGTTGACTCGGATGACCTCTCGGCCGATGTCGAGAAGCAGATCCAGATCGCCATCGACGAAGCCACGGTGATTCTCTTCGTCGTCGACGGGATGACCGGCGTCGTGCCGCTCGACCGCGTGGTGTCGGAACGCCTCCGGAAGGTGCAGAAGCCGAAGCTGATCGTCATTAACAAGTGTGATTCGACCAAGACCGATGCCGAGATTCACGAGTTCTACGGCCTAGCCGAGGCCGAGATTCTGCAAACCAGCGTGAAGGCCAATCGCGGGCGAGATGACCTGATGAAGGGCATCCTGGCCCTCCTCCCCCCGCCGAGCGAAACGGAAGGGGCTGAGGGGACCGTCCTGGCAGAGGATCCGGAACTCAAGGTCGCCATCGTGGGTCGGCGGAACGTCGGGAAGAGCACCTTCATCAATGCCCTCGCTGAAACTGAGCGGATGATTGTCAGCGAGATCCCCGGCACGACCCGTGACAGCGTCGACGTGCGGTTCGAACTCGATGGCAAGTCATTCGTCGCCATCGACACCCCCGGGGTTCGCAAGCGGAAAAGCCTAGCCAACGACATTGAGTTCTACGGCCTGGTCCGCGCCCAAAAAAGTATCCGCCGGGCCGATGTGGTGCTGATGTTCTTCGATGCCACTCAGACGGTGTCGCAGGTCGACAAGAAGCTGATGGAGGAGATCCAGGACCACGCCAAGCCATGTATTTTCGTGGTCAACAAGTGGGACTTGGGTCTCGAAAAACTGATGAGCGTGGATCGCTGGGGCAAGTACCTGGAAACCAGTTTTAAGAGCATGCGGCATGTCCCCATCGCCTTTATCACGGCCAAGGACTCGCAGAACATCAAGCAGCTCATCAACCTCTCACAGTCGATCTTCAAGCAGGCTCGCGAACGCGTCTCGACCGGGCTGCTGAATCGTGTCTTGCAGGAAGCCGTCAAAGCGAACCCCCCGCACATCGCCAAGAACCGCACGCCGAAACTCTTCTTCGCGACCCAAGTCGCGACCCAGCCGCCCACGATCGTCGTCAAAGTCAACGACCCAGAGCTATTCAATCCGGCCTGGGAACGATACCTGCTCGGCAAGTTCCGTGAGGAGCTGCCGTTCAAAGAGGTGCCAATCCGGCTGTACCTTCGCGGGAAGGGGAAGGGGAAGGGCGACGAAGACGACAAGTAAGTGGCGTCGATTGGGGGCGACTGCGAGTTCGAGGCCGCGTGCCGAGCCACCGGGATCGATCGACTTCGAGCTCATATTTTGGTGCCAAAATTGCATCTCACGACGTTGATTCATGGGCAGCGGTTGCCGAATTCGTAAGAATTCGGTTTCCCCGATGTTCCCGTCGATAGTCAGCAGGCAACCCCCATGTCCCTCAACGTTCGCCAGATCGATCATGTCACCTTTGTTGTCGCCGATCTGGCCCGTTCCCGGGCGTTTTATGTCGATTTACTGGGGATGCAAGAAGTCCCCCGCCCGAACTTCCCCTTCCCGGGACTCTGGTTCCAGGCGGGCAGTACGCAAATCCATCTGATCCTCGAGAACCATGATTGCGGGCCAGCGACGGTCTTTATTCCCGATCATTGCTCGATCAGCCGGACGCGGCATATCGCCTTTGAGGTCGCAGACGCAGCCGAGGCGGTGACGCTGCTGAACCAGCGCGGCATCGAAATCGTTGCCGGTCCCAAGTCACGCCCCGATGGTCCCACGCAACTCTACATGTTCGACCCCGATCGGAATCTGGTCGAACTCTTTTCACGGGAGTCAGCCATTCGCGCGTGAGCGAAAGGGCTACTCCTCGTCGGCTGGAAACGCTCCGGGGGCCTTCTTTTCTGGGACCGGTTCGCTGAAGTCAGCGGTCTTCAAGCTGGGGTCAATCCGAATGGCCTGGTGCAGATCGGCACTGGCCTGCTGAATATCGCCACTGGCTTGGCTCTTCTCGGATCGTTTCAGGTAGGCCTGCGCCACGATCGCGTCAAACCGCTGGGCGATCCGAAAATCGGCGATGGCGGGATCGAATTGACCTTGAGCGAAGTAGATGTCGCCGCGAAGCGAGTGGGCGTCACGGGAACCGTCGGCCTTCACAATGGCGTTGCAGATCGTCAGGGCCTCGTCGACTTGCCCCTGCTGAAAGAGCACGCTCGCCCGCCCGATCTTGGCGGGGACATAATCAGTATCGAGTTTGAGTGCATCCTCATAGTTGGTCATCGCTTCGGCCCAGCGGGCGACCTTGGCCAGATGATGCCCCCGGGCGACCCAATTTTGGGGATCCTTGGGGCCAGCATTGAGGTTGCGATTCAGCGCATCGAGATCGTACGACCAGTCGATGTAGTTCAGATCGGCACGGGCCAATTCTGCATTTCCGGAAGCAGTGTGCGAGTCCGCTCGCAGTCGATAATACTCCATGATCGAGGCGTCGAGGGCGATCGCCTGGGTGAAGTCGGCGATCGCTTCGACATGCCGCCCAGCCTTGGCGTGAGCCTGGCCCCGATTGTTCCAGGCGTTGATGTACTTGCCATCGAGTTCGATCACCTTCGTGAAATCGGCCACCGCTTCATCGAGCTTTCCCGCCTGGGTGAAGGCGAAGCCGCGATTGTTCAAGGCGTCAACGTATTTTCCATCGATCCGCAGGGCGGCATTGAATTCCTGGACCGCCTTCACGAAGTCTTCCTGAGCGATCCGCACCAGACCCCGGTTGTTCAGAGGCTGGGGGTAGTTTGCGTCGGAAGCGATGGCTTGAGAAAAGTCCTCCATCGCCTCGTCGTACTTCTGTTGCACGAGGAGGAAGTATCCACGCGTGTTGCGGTACTTGGCGTTCCCCGGTTCCAGTTCAATGACCTTGTTAAAGTCCATCACCGCGCGGGGATGGAGCGCCTGGTCCGCGAAGATCGTGCCCCGCACCACATAGGCCTCGACCAATTTCGGATTCGACAGAATCGCCTGGTTGAGCAGCGCCATCGCCGACTTCAGATCCTGTTTCTGTACAAATTCACGGGCCAGCTTCACAGCCTCTTCGGGCGAAATCTTGCGAGGGGCATTCGCCGCTGCCGGGGTCAGCGTCACGGGAGCGGGGCGGGCGGGGGCTTCGGTGGTCGGCGAAGGAACATCGCCGCCGCCGCACCCTGAGAAACTCAGAACAAGCAGCCAGGGAATTGACTTGCGCATGGTGAATCGTCCGTCCATGAACCGAGTTGGCATCCGTGCCAGAACAAGCGTGAGAGCCATCGGCTCCCCCTCAAGGCAGGCTTGTACCGCAGATTTGGCCGGTCGGTCAATGGCGTTTCGCCGCACTCGGGGTATTCCCAGACCCGTCGTCCACAAGACCGCAAGTCCAGATGGCTGGGGGCGTGGGCGCTCGCCCGGCAACAACCCCACAAGGGTCACTCCCGGCCACACCCCCAGTCATACGGAACTCGCTCAATGTGCAGGGATGCAATCATCGTGCCACACGAATTCATCGAGAATAGGGACAGAATCCGAAGGGACTTCGCGCGACCATCAGGCAACAGTGCCCGTTTACGCGGCGGA
>JAYSVZ010000031.1:0-28311 GCA_043718305.1 Planctomycetota bacterium
GCCTGTCGCGGGTCGAGATTGGCGTAGTTCGGGTGCTCGGTGTCGAGCACTTGCAGCTCGGTCATCCCAGCATAGGCGGCGTTGCCCGTCCCGGGATAACGAATCGCGAGGCCGTTGTTCCCGGCGGGGGGGAGCTTGAACTCCAGGCGAGCCACGAAGTCGGCATACTTTTCTTGGGTGTGCAGCACGCCGCCGGTGTTGGGCTTGCAGCGGATCGCACCGCCCACGGCCTCGTAGTTGGCGACCTCGCCAGCCCAGCCCGTCAAATCCTGGCCATTGAAGATCGAGGTGAAGCCCTCTTTGTGGTGCGAGCGAAGGATTTCGTTGGCCTCAGCCGAGCCGATCTCGCGGACCTTGATGTTCCGCCAGCGAATCTCGCCGCCGTGGGTTTGCAGTTGGACCGGTCCCCTGGTGACGAGGGGGGCCTTGCGGTCCCAGTAGTTCTCCATGATGGCGTGATCGATGATGTGCTTGCCGTTCAGCCAGACGCTGGTCCGGGTGCCGACTTGTTGGATCTTGAACTCGTTCCACTCGCCGAACGGGCGGTCAGCGATCTCGCTGGGGTCTTTGCCCGGAGCGCCCGGTGAGTTGTTCCAGAGCCCGCCGGACCCCTTGTCCTGGCCTGGGGAAGGGTTTTCCTTTTTATGGTTCCAGATTTGAACCTGCGGATTCGACTTCAGGTAAATCCCGCTATCGGCCTCGGGGATCGTCTTGTAATCGATCAACAGTTCGTAGTCGCCGTACATCCCATCCGTGGTCAAATAGACCCCATGCCCATCATTGATGAGCTCGCCATCCTTCGCGGTCCAGTGAGCCTCGGCATCCTTCTGCCACTCGGCCTTCTTGGCCGCCCGCTCGGCCTCGGGCATTACGGCCAGCAGACGCGGGTCCATCGTCCCTTCGCCGTGCCAGCCCGCCAGATCTTTTCCGTTGAAGATCGACTTGGACTCGCTGACCGTTTTCTCCTCGCCAAACGACACGGCAGCCATTGCCACCGTCAGACAGAACCCAATCCAATGCACTGGTTTCAAGGTCGACTCCTCAAGCTGTGATTCAGGGGCGATCACGAAATGACCGCACACGTTCCAGAGTGAACGCATCAACGCGAATCACTCTGTTGGCATCGTACCGAGGTGAAGAGAAGCTGGCGAGCGAGGCCACGAGCCGTTTTGTTGTTCGTGCGCGGCCCGGTTTATGGAAAAGGGTTCGGTGACGAATTGAATTTGGCACCAACTCCTACTCCATCGAATCAGTCAACCCCTCACGTAAAGCTTCCAGCGGCAGCCCGACAACATTCGACAGGCTCCCCTCGACAGCTGCGATGAAGAGGCTGCCCGCACCTTGCAGGGCGTATCCCCCAGCTTTGCCGTGCGGCTCTTCCGTGGCGATGTACCACTCCAGAAGTTCGTCGTCCCGCTCAATCATGCGAATGCGAGTCGACACGACCCGCTCGAACGGCAGCTTGTTCGGCTGCGTGACGATCAAGCCGGTGAGGGCCAAGTGCCATTGGCCAAAGTAGTGATCACGAAACCAGGCCCGCATCGTCGAGGCGTAGGTCGCATCGGTGGGTGGTTGGCCAAGAGTGATGCGTTGCCCGGGTGGCCCCGCGACGATTGTGGTGTCCGCCACGATCACGGTGGCGTGGGAAGGGCAGTTTGATTGTTGCCGGACATCGTTGTGCTTAGCGTGGGCGATGGCCAGAAGCTGCCGTCCAATCGCCTGCTCGGTGAGGAGTCCCTCAAACCCCGATTCCTCGGGATTCACCGGTGGCAGGACGATGATTTGCTCGGCTGGCACGAGCATTGCCAGCAATTCTCGGCGACGCGGCGACCGTGATCCCAAAACGACCGGATGCTTCAAAGAACTCAAGGAATGACTTTCGAAGGGCATGTGTCCTGATGACCGGCTCACAGCCCGCGCGACAGAAACGCCAGCACCACCATGATCAGCGCCATGAAAAATAGAATCTGACCGAACAACTTCGTCGACCGCCGCATGATGGTCGGCGTCTCTTCATAGCGGGTCGCTGTCCAGCACAGGCTGACGACAGCGGCCAGCGGAACGAGATTGAGGGTGAACCACATGGGCTGATCCGTATTGGACGGGAAATGGTCGGCTGCCTCGCACCGGCGATTTCGGAGAAATCGCCGACAATCACTCTAGACCGCGACCGGTGGAGCGGTCGGCGGCTTCTCGTTCTCGTCGTTGATTCCATAGGCCGGGCCTTCAACGGCGTCCCAGATCGCCAGCATGTTCATCAGACCGGCCACCCACACAAAGACCATCGCCAGCTCCTGGAACTTACCGAGATCACGATGCCAATGGCCATCTTCTTCCCGCGTGAGGGGGGCACCGAACCAGTTCCAGAACGAGCGGGGAACCGTTCCTTCGATCTGGCCGTGGTAGTTTCCTTGCCCGTCACTGACTGATGCCTTCACGGTTGAAGTTCGTGTGGCCCCGACGAGAGCGTCGAATGTGAGATCTTTTTCAAGGGTGATCGTGATCGGCTGGCCATCGAGCGTCCCCTCGATCCGACCGGTCATCGCCTCTCCGAAGTTCCCTTGCGTCGGTTCCACGAAGAGGTTTCCGCGAATCTCTCCGGGGGCCCGACCGCTCGATTCCAGCAGGTGTGCGAAGCCCGTGAAGGGGAACTCGGTCGGTTTTTCAATGAGGTTTTTCGTCCCCAGATTGTCTGGGGAATAGAAACGATCGGCCTGGTAAAGTGACCAGAGAGCCGGGAGCCCGATGCCCGATTGTCCGGCGAATTTCAGAACAATCGGAAACTCGGTGTGTCCCCGGGCAGGGGCTTGCAGGGCCTTCCAGTCGGACATGGCCATCCCGGTCCACCACGACCCCCAGATGCAGAAGGCGAACAGAAACGCCTTGAAGAACCGGCGCTGGTACAAATGCCCCAAGCCTGGGATCAAGAATGCCAGAACCCCGGCAATAACCGGATTCTTGAGAGACAACGGAGAGGGCGTCGATGTCATGGACAGGCCACGGGAATGAGGAGACCAGTGATGGCCAATGATTCTAGGAACTCGGTCGAAAAACCGGAAGGTGCTGTGAACTTCGAGCGCCGTGCAGCCAGGAATGGACGGCTGGCCACACGGTGTTTCTGAGCCCCCCTAAGAGTTGCCAGACCTGGATCGGGCCGGGAAATAATCCCAGCTCGGTGTGGAATTGAACTGTCGCGACGTTCGCCAGAATGTTGGCGAATCACGCGACTCAACCACGTTCTAGCGAACGTCGCTACGAGAGAATGCCGCACGCCCATCCGCGCGGCGGCGGCGGGTGGCGGGGTCAGGAGGCTTTGCGCATGGCCCCGATGTGGGGAGACGTGACTCTTACCCAGCGACTCAACCATGTGGCAGACGAGAAGCCCCGACATCACATCCACTCTGCTCGGGGCCATCCGCATAGCCTCCTGACCCCGCCACCCACGACCGCCTTCTGCCTGACCATGCCACCCCGCCGCTTCTCAAAGAACGTTCTCAAATGAGATTGGGTCCATCCTCTCGAATGGGATGCCCAAGTCTTCGAGCGCGACAAAGTGCCAGCTTGGCGGTTGAGGTACTGAAAGGCCACGAAGAAGATACGACGACCTGCTCTTACGTGCTGCACGTAACGAACGATACCGTTCCTCCCATTCTCGGCTTGGCACAATGACCGTCGTTTTCCCAGGATCGAGCTGGATTGAATTACATTTTACTCGCCACTCTCGTTCCCATGTGTAGTCGTGATCTCGATCTGGCTCGAAGCGAACATGTAGATATTTCTTTGAATCTGGTAGTTCGTCGAACTCTTCGTTGGACTGATATATGACTGGCCTTCCACCAAGGGAGTACAGCCAAGCCTTATCAACCATGACACCAAGCGGTGCGTACCGCATATTGAATGCGCTCGCATTGGCCAACACGCCAGCAAGCATGGTTACCGGTGCTTCGGTAAAGCAGATGACGGTACTTCCGCCGCGTATGCCTCTGTCACTTCCTTTGAGCGTGCCCTCACTGAGAATTTGCCCGAAGCGTGCTTCCGCTGAAATTCCCTCAGTTGCTCGTGTAAGGTGTACTAGCTTTGAGCTGATATCGAGGCGGTTCATGTAGCTTGTGATGCCTAACGTTGCGGGTGAGCCACCGAGCGCGAGTCCCGCCGTGTCGGGGTGAGACTTCAACCACTTCCGAAGATCGCGTCCGAATGTTGGCGATCGCAACAGAAGTCGTCTCACGACTGTGCCTCCCGCACAATCTCGGCTGCGGTCATCGGTTGACATTGCTCCGCCGCGAACTCGCGGCGAGCCTGTGCCACTGCGGCCGCAACTCGCTCACGTCCTCGCTCCGCGAGGCGGCGGGTCAAGATATCGGCGAGTTCTTTCTGACTCTCGACATCGAGTTGTTCCGCAGCATCAAGGGCAACATCAAACGCAATCTGCTGACTCATTGTAATCTCCTTACCGGATTGTATTCGTCAAACTTGACGCTCGCAATTCATCGGCAGCCCGCCTTTAAGGGGCAGCCACTCGCCCGATTTCAGCGTGGCTGTGGCGGGATCGTCCGCGTGCCGGGCCGAGCCCGCTCCCTCGGCCAAGGCCGTTCGCTTATCGGTCCGCGCAGCCTCGGCGGCGACCGGCAGCGACAGCGTCGAAACGTGGGCGAATGGAGCCACTCGCCCACGTTCTGGCGAACGTCGCTACGAGATGGTGCCGCTCGCCCATCCGCGTGAAGCATTTAACCCGTCGGCGTTCCAACCACCGTCCCCTCTCCGGCATCCTTCGCCGGTGGAATCGGCCAAAAACCCTGAAAACAAAGCCGATCGGCAGATATCGCCCCCTCTTTCATGATTCCGCAAGACGCCTCTTGACCCTTCCAAAAATTATCAGATACACCCGCCACCCTCGAACGGTCACAACCTGTTCCCGTCCCGATGTGACATCGGACAAACAGCTCGTTCGAGCGAGGGTGGAGCCCGCCTCCGTCCTTGTGCCCCCCGCGGGACGATCCGCCGGCACACCCTCGCCCGAACGAATCCCGGAACGACTCCAAACCCGGAACTCCAGGCTGGTGCTCTTATGGCTCGACAAACTTCCCACTCCCGGACCACCGAAGTCCGTCCACGCATGGGACGCACACTGAAGCGGTTCCTCGGCCTGATCGCCTGCGGCGGTCTCGTGGCAGCCAGCGTCTGGATGAATAGCCAGACCAATGCCCAGGAGGCGACCTCCGAAGCAAACCCCTTCGAGCGGTATCGGGCTTCGGCTCCGACCAGTTCGGGCCAGGCAGCTTCGAAGTCGACCGATGTCAATCGGCGGCGCGTCGAAGACCAGATGCGGCAGGCCCGCACGGACCTGCGCAATGGGGACGCCGACGAGGCGCTGCGGAAGGCCGCTTACGCCGACCAGATGGCCCGCCAGTGGAAGGTCAAGTTCAAGGCCGACGAACAGACCCCGACTGTTCTCATGGCCCTCATTCAGGGACCAGCGGAACCTGTTGGCGAAGACGGAGCCATGCTCGCTCAAGGAGCTGGGACCGCCTCTCAGGGGGTGCAAACCGCATCCGCTTCCGCCGATGACCCGCACGCATACGTACAAGCCCTGCTGACCGAAGCTCGGGAAGAGATCGAGCAAGGGAATCTCGCCTCCGCTCGCCAAAAGATTCAACTCGCCAGTGGCACCGAGGTCGAGTACGGAAACTTCGACATCCGCCCGGAACATGTCCTGGCCGAACTCACCAAGAAGCAAGCGGCCAGCCCGGACGGACCGTCCGAAGACTTCGCCGCGATTCAGCGGTCGGGCAAGGCGGGATGGGATGCTGCGGAGCCAGAAGCTCCGGCTCCGGCTGCTGAAGCCGCTGCTCCGAAGGGGGCGTTGACCCTCAAGCAGCAGGCTCAGGAACTGGTGGCCCTCGCCCGCGAATCGCTGGAGAAGGGGCACTATGAAGAGGCCCGGACCTTCGCGGTCGAGGCCCAGAAGCTCGATGTCAATTACGGCTTGCTCGACGAACACCCGCAGCATGTGCTCGCCGAGATCGAACGTCGTTCGAAGTCCGTGGTGCTCTCTGGCAACTCCAAGAAGCGGTCGGTCGCTCCCGTGGCCAACTCGGATGATGCCGAAGGCCGTCACGCTCAAGCTCTCGAACTCCTCGCCCAAGCCCGCCAGGCTCTGAAGGCGGGCGACGTTTCCACCGCCAAGCAGCTCGCCGATCAAGCGGCTCAACTCGATGTGGCCTTTGCCGTGTTCGATGATCGCCCGGAACTGGTCCTGCAAGAAGCCCGGACCGCCGAATCGAAGGCGACGATCGCCGCCAGCAAGAAGCCCCGTGGTCAAGCCAGCCAAGTCGCCTCCTCGGACAAGAAGGGGCAAGCCGACCAACTGATCGCTGAAGCCCGCCAGGCGCTGAAGTCGGGCGATGTGACCGCTGCCAAGGGTCTGGTGGCGCAAGCCGAACAACTCGATGTCGCCTTCGACACCTTCGATGACCGTCCCGAGATGGTTCGCGAAGATATTGATCGTCTCGTCGCCGGACAGCCTGCGGGGAAAGCCACGCCTGCCTCAAGTGCCAGCCTCGAAGACCAGAAGCAAGCGGCTCTCGCTCTCGTCGAAGAAGGACGGGCCGCTCTCGACGCTGGCCAAGTCACTCAGGCCAAAGCCAAGGCACAGCAGGCTCAGCAGTACGATGTGGCTTTCGAGCTGTTCGAAGACACTCCCGAAATGCTGATGGCTGATGCCAATCGGGCTGCGAAGCAGGCACCGAATATCGCCGCTCGCGGCAACGGGGTCATGACCGCTGAAGCGGGCTTCGATCGCAACTCGATCATCGCCGACGGCACTGCCTTGCAACTCTACAACCAGGGTGTCGATGCGCTCCGTCAAGGGGATCGCAACCACGCCTACCAAGCCTTCCTCGCAGCCTACCAGTCGGGTGAGAAACTCGACAACTACCGGCAACAGCAGTTGCAGGATAAGCTCCGCGAACTCGCTCCGCGAAACAACGCCATTCAACAGGCCAGCGGTGAGCAGATCGCCGACGGGGCCGACCTCGGCGGTGACCCGAGCTTGATGACCGAAGCGGCTCAGAGGAATGATGCTCAGTTCGACAAGCTGCGAACCGAGACGCTGAATACGGTCTTCCGGGCCGAACGGCTGCGGGAGAAGAAGCCTGCCGAAGCGAAGTCGATGCTCGAAGAGCAACTCGCCTCGATCGAAGCGGCTGGGCTTGCTCCGGAACAGATTGAACCGCTGGCCGTGTCGGTCCGCAACTCGCTGACCGGTGTCGATGCTTTCATGAAGCAACGGGCTCCGATCCTCGATATGGAGCGGAAGAACGTCGAGACCCGCGATCGCGTCGAACGAGAGATCCAGACCCGCGTCCGCGTGGAACAAGAACTGGCCACGCTCGTTGACAAGTTCAACGATCTGATGGACCAGAACCGATTCGCCGAAGCCCAGGCGATCGCCAAGCAAGCCAAGGAACTCGACGGCGACAACCCGCATGTCGTGGCGATGGAACTCAAGAGCCAGTTCGCTTACCGCGATGACCAGAATCAGCGGCTCAAGGCCAATAAAGAGCAGAGCTTCCTCGACACGATGATGGATGTCGAAGACGACCTCATCAACCCCGTCGCCGATGGCCGTAGCGTCAGCTATCCCGACTCGTGGGAAAAACTCAAAGCCCGTCGTAAGGCTCAGCCGACCGATGGTCGGGAACACAGCGAAACCGAAGATCGGATCTACTCCAGCTTGAAGTCGACGGTGTCGGTCCACTTCGACAACTCGCCTCTCAAGGATGTGCTCAATCACATTGCGGAAACGCAAGGCATCAACGTCGCCATCGACCTTCAAGGGTTGACCGATGCGGGCAGCACCGAAAGTACCCCGGTGTCGATTAGCGTCGACGGAGTGCGACTCGAAAGTGCCCTCAACCTGATGCTCAGTCAGTTGCAGCTCGACTACATCATCGAGAATGAAACACTGATGATCACGACCAAGTCCCGCCGCCAGGGGGACATGAAAATCGCGACCTACCAGGTGGCTGACCTGATCACGCCGCTCTCGGCACACGACCCCGTCTCGGCCACGGCTCGTCAGTCGGGTGTCGGCGGCGGTCAATACTCGGTCTCCGGCATGGGTGGCATGGCCCAGATTCCTGCTGGCGGGGGCTTACTCCCCACCAATTCGTCGGGTGGCGGTGACGAAACGGGAATCAGCGAGCACGACTTCCGTACGCTCACCGATCTCATTACGGCCACCGTCGATCCCGATTCATGGGAAGTCAACGCGGGGCAAGCCTCGATCGCGACCCACGACAGCACACTGAGTCTGGTCGTTCGCCAAACCCAGAGAGTCCACCAGGAAATCTCGGATCTGCTGTCACAGTTGCGGCGGCTGCAAGATCTCCAGGTGACGATCGAAGTCCGTTACATCTCGGTGAGCGACAAGTTCTTTGAGCAGATCGGTGTCGACTTTGACTTCAATGTCAACGACACGGTCGGTGGTCCCCGGACCGATGGGCAGTTCAACCCGTTGGGTCAATTCGGATCGGTCGACCCCGTCAACGGATCGATCGGGGGAGCGGGCCAGACTGGAAACCAAGGCGGGGGCCAACAAGGCGGCGGTCAGCAAGGTGGCCAACAAGGTGGCCAGCAAGGTGGCCAAGCGGGCCAACAAGGCGGCGGTGGCGGAAACACGGGAGCCGTGGGACCATACGCCCCTGGCCCGCAAACGAACATCGTCGGTCGCGACAGTTGGGCCGGGCGGACACTTGTCGGGATGAGTGCTCCGGGTCAGTTTAGTGGTGACCTCGATGTGCCGTTCCGGCAAGGCTCGTTCGATCTGGCCGCTCCGACGTTCGGGTCGTTCGACCCGGCGGCGGGGATCCAGTTCGGGATGGCCATCCTGAGCGATATCGAAGCGTTCCTGTTCGTGCGGGCCGCTCAAGGCGACCGCCGGTCGAACATCATGTTTGCTCCGAAGGTGACCCTCTTCAACGGAAGTCGAGCCTCGATCTTCAGTGGAGTGAACCGGCCCTTCGTGACCTCCTTGACACCCGTTTCGAGCGGATTCAGCATCGGCTTCCAACCGGTCATCACCACGATTCAAGAAGGGACGAACCTGACCGTGCAAGCAGTGGTCTCCTCCGACCGCCGTTACGTCCGCCTGTCGGTGGCCCCCAATTTCTCGAACATCACCGATGTTCAGACCTTCTCATTCGCCGGTGGATCCGCGGGCGGACTGCAGGGCGGGGGCGGCCAGGGTGGCCAGGGTGGCCAAGGTGGTCAAGGCGGGGGCCTCGGTGGTGCGGGTGGCCAAGGCGGTGGTCAACAGGGCGGTCAACAAGGTGGCCAACAGGGCGGCCAGCAGCAGCAAAACGGTGGCTCCGGTCTCTCGGCTGCCGTTCAGCTTCCGATCGTCGCTCAGGTCACCGTCAGTACGGTCGTCAGTGTTCCGGACGGTGGTACGGTGCTCCTCGGTGGTGTGAAGTCACTGAGCGAAGGCCGCAACATGGCCGGTGTGCCAATCCTGAACAAGATCCCCTACATCAGCCGCCTCTTCCGAAACACGGGTGTGGGTCGTGAAACGTCGAGTCTGATGATGATGGTCACCCCCCGGATCATCATTCAGGAAGAAGAGGAAGAACTGCTCGGCTTGGCTGAATAGTTCGGACCTCAAGTCCTGTATGCCCATACTCAGGGCGGAGCCGCCCGGCGAAAGCCAGGTTGCTCCGCCCTCGGTTGTTGGATGGCCTGTCATTTTGCAGTCCTCATGTATCCGACAGATCGTCCTAAAATCAATTCCGCCACTGCGGAATGAACGCATCACCCGACGCGACCTTCGCCAAGCCTCCCTCCTCCGCCCCCACGGGGCAGCCACAAACCAGCCTGGGGCAGAGCGACCAGCGGGAGCGCCGCCCCAGGTCTCGGGGTTGTCGTCACGTTCTTAGCCCTGTAAGGGCGAAACAGGGCTGGGGGCCGTCCGATGTGCCGCCCTTTCAGGGCTTGGCGATCAAGGCGGAATCGGTCCCCAGGGCGTTGCCGGCGTTGCCCTGGGCTGGTATGTCGGTGCCCTTTCAGGGCGGAAGCGGGGAACGTTCTTAGTTAGAGCATTTTCAGAATTGGTCTTCAGTGAAAATTCAGCCTCCACCTGGAGTGTGGAACACTTATCTTCACTGATCTTCGCTAATCCCGAAGAGCATTACGATTGAACAGCATTCTCATAATCCGGCTCCGGATTAGTGTTGATTAGCGTGGATTAGTGTTCCAAATCCGCAACTGAAGACCAGTTCGGAAACTGCTCTAACTAATGCGAGTGCGAATTGCAACTCGGACTCTGCCTTTGGTGATATCGAACTTCCGCAGTGGCGGACTACGGCCCCTACGGCCCTCCACCAGTCATCGACAAAAGCATTGCCGTGATCAGCCGCCAATGGCGAACGATCCGGCGAAATCGATCCACCATTGAATCACTCGGCGACATTTCGGTGTTCGACTCCGCTCAATGATTCGACAAAAACTCGGTCGTATTCAGCAGCGTCCAGAACAGATCGGCCAGTGGGCGGGCGGGGACATCGGTGGCGGCGTGGTCCTTGAGGTATGTCAGAAATCGCGTCTTCTCCGCTTCCGTGGGGAACCGGCTGAGAGTGGTGAGGAACAGGGCCTCGATCCGTTGCTCATCGTTGAAGAACGGAGCCTCGGCGATCGCGACGAGGGTTCCGTTCTTGTCGTTGCGAGAGCGGAGAAGTTCCTGGACGCTGGTCGCATCACTGGCGAAAGACCCGTTCATGAGGGCCAAGGCTTGCAAGATCGTGCTTTGGCGTTCGATGCCCGTGTCGGTTTCGAAGGTCTCCAGGAACTCTTGGCGGCCTTGGTCCTGATTAAAGTTGAGGGGCTGTTCCGGGTCGAATGGTTGCAGGTAGCCGGTCGCTTGGGCCAGGGAGTCGAAGATCTGTTCCGCAGTCAGACCCCGGACCGGCATGCGGGCGAACTGCCGGGGGTTGTCTTGGCTCTCATGCGAGCGGAGAGACGTGAGCTGGTAGACCTTCGTCGCGGTGATCGTGCGGATCAGGAACTTGAAGTCGTAGTCATGCGCGACGAACTCTTTCGCGAGCAGTTCGAGAATCTCGGGGTGGCTCGGCGGGTTGTTCATCCCGAAATCATCGACCGGGTCGACAATCCCAATTCCAAAGTGATGGGCCCAGACGCGGTTGACGGCCGCCTTCGCGAAGTAGGGGTTGTCCTTCGAGATGACCCACTGCGCGAGGTTGGCGCGGCTATCGGTGATCGTCGACCAATCAGGCTCCGCACCGCCGAGGAACCGCGTCGGGACCACAATATCGGTGTCGGGGATCTGGATCGTTCGCTGGACGGCCTTGTTGCCGCCGACTGCATTGACGACGGCCTCGACAACCCCCGTCGGAGGCTGCATCGCAGCGGTGTCCTTGAAGAAGGCGGCGTAGCTCCAGAACTCCTCGCGCTTCCATTTGTCGAACGGATGATTGTGGCACTGGGCACATTCGATCCGCACGCCGAGGAACATGCGGGCACTGGCCCCGGCGATCTCCTCGGGCTTCCCTTGCTTGGCCCGGTAGAAGGCGAGCGGACTCGGCTGTTCCGGTTGCTGGAAGTTGTTCATCGCCTGCCCATCCAGGGGGAGCGTGAGCAGCTCTTCGGCGATCTGAGCGAAGTTGCGGTTCTCGGCCAAGCGCGAGCGGAGCCACGCCTCGAACCCCGGCAGGAAGAACCGAATCGTCTCATCGGCGGACGCCTCGGGGAGCATGATCGCCCGCCAGACGTTCGTGTAGTTCACGATGTACGTCGGGCTTTCCAGAAGCCGGTCCACGAGCTTCGCCCGCTTATCGGGATCCGTTTCGGTGAGGAAGTCGCGGACCTCTGAGGCGGGAGGAATCCGCCCGCACAGGTCGAGATAAACCCGGCGGCAGAACTCGGCATCGTCACTGATGGCAGTCGGCGTGACCTTGTCGGCAGCCCAATGATCGGCGACGAGTGTGTCGATCTGAGCAGCGACATCCAGTGGGGTCGATGGTTCCACAGCCATGACCGTCGTTGTGACGAAGGCACCGGCCACGAACAACGCGAACATTCTGTAAGCCCAGACCATGCTAGCTCCCCACTGAAATACGATGCTCCCCATTGAGGCTACGTCTACGAGTGTAAACGTGGGGGGAGAATTTCACATCCACCAGTCAGAGAACAGCCATGATTCGCCCGCCGCCGCTCCGTCCGTCGGGATGGTCCGAAAGTCCCACTCCCGGAGCGGCGACCAATCCTCGTGAACGCGGGGATGCTATCAGGGATGCCAGAATTACACAGCCTCGGGAACTGGCCATCTGGCATCCCTCCAGGATGCGATTACTGAGGCCGGGCACCGGTGGTGTCGCTGGCGCTCAACCGCGCTCAACCACCGGCTAATTTCGGAGACTCCTGCCGGGGTCGGGCAGGCAGACCTTCGCTCCCCATCGACGGGTGGCCGTAATTCGCGACGACACCCGGGGGGTGTTGATGCGTTGGCTACCGCCGATTGTTGGGCAGACGTTACCATTCCCCGTTCCGACTCGTGATCCATTCCAAGGTGGCTTGGAACGGATCTGTCGAACAGCCTCACCCTTGAACCCCGCGTCCTATGCTCAACAAATACTCCTCGCAGATCACCCAGCCGAAGTCCCAGGGGGCCTCGCAGGCCATGCTCTACGCCACCGGCATGAGCGAAGCCGACATGAACAAGGCCCAGGTCGGCATCGCCAGCGTCTGGTACGAGGGCAACCCCTGCAACATGCACTTGCTCGATTTGGCGGGCAAGGTCAAGGAAGGGGTGGTCGCAGCGGGGCTGGTGGGGATGCGGTTCAATACGATCGGGGTCAGTGATGGCATCTCGATGGGGACCGACGGGATGTCGTACTCGTTGCAGTCACGCGAGATCATCGCGGACAGCATTGAGACCGTGATGGGGGCGCAGTGGTACGACGGCCTGATCACGATTCCCGGATGTGACAAGAACATGCCGGGCTGCCTGATGGCGATGGGGCGGATGAACCGTCCGTCGCTGATGGTCTACGGCGGGACGATCAAGCCGGGCTGCGGAGAGAACGGGGAGAAGCTGGATATCGTGAACGCCTTCCAGTCGTATGGCGAGTACCTCAGCGGGAAGATCAGCGAAGATGTACGGAAGCGGATCGTGCAGAAGTCGTGCCCGGGGGCGGGAGCCTGCGGCGGAATGTACACCGCCAACACGATGGCGAGTGCGATCGAGGCGATGGGCATGAGCCTGCCGTACAGTTCGTCGATCCCCGCCGAAGACGGCGGCAAGTATCAGGAGTGCTTCGCAGCGGGGGCGGCGCTGAAGAACCTGCTGGAGCGGGACATTAAGCCGCGCGACATCATGACGCGGGCGGCGTTCGAGAATGCGATGGTTCTGATTATGGTCGTCGGAGGTTCGACGAATGCGGTGCTGCACTTGATCGCGATGGCACGGGCCGTGAACGTGGACCTGACGATTGATGACTTCCAGAAGGTCAGTGACCGGATTCCGTTCCTGGCCGACCTCAAGCCCAGCGGCAAGTACGTGCAGGAAGATTTGCACAAGGTCGGCGGCACTCCGGGCGTACTCAAGTATCTGCTGGAGAAGGGGCTGATCGATGGCAGCTGCCTGACCGTGACGGGGAAGACGCTGGCCGAGAACCTGGCCTCGCTGCCGGGGCTGACTCCTGGCCAAGATGTGGTGCATCCGATCGAGACGCCAATCAAGGCCACCGGCCACATCCGCATCATGCGCGGGAACTTCAGCCCGGACGGAGCTGTGGCGAAGATCACCGGCAAGGAAGGACTGGTCTTCAAGGGCCCTGCTCTCTGCTATGACAGCGAAGAAGAGATGCTGCACGGCCTGGAGCGGAAGGAGATCACCGGCGGCGAAGTGATCGTGATCCGCTTCGAAGGCCCCAAGGGCGGACCCGGCATGCCCGAGATGCTGACTCCGACCTCAGCCATCATGGGGGCTGGTCTGGGCGACAAAGTGGCCCTCATCACCGATGGCCGCTTCTCCGGCGGCTCGCACGGCTTCATCGTCGGCCACGTCACTCCGGAAGCCCAAGACGGCGGCCCGATCGCCCTGGCCAAGAACGGCGACATCATCACCATCGACGCCGAAACGAACCGCATCGACATCGCCGTCAGCGACGCCGAACTGGCCCAGCGCAAGGCCGCCTGGAAAGCCCCGGCCTTCAAGTACACGCGCGGCACGCTCTACAAGTACATCAAGAATGTGAAGACCGCGACGGAAGGGTGTGTGACGGACGAGTGAAGTCCACTCGGGCACCCGGAGCCCGGACACCCACGTCCGGGCGTGTCGTTCGGCTGGGAATGCGGAATATAGCCGCCTGCGAGGCTACGGATCACTGGAAAGGAAAACTTCGAACGGGTCGTTGATTCCTGTGGGGATGGGAAGTGAGAAGAACTCGGCCCGCATTCCGGGTGCGATGCGTCCGGTGATCTGGCCCAGACCAAGTGCCTCGGCTCCGTGGCGGGTGGCCATCTCGATCCAGTGACCGGGGGAAATCGCGGGGTGGGCGCGGTGGGCGTGCCGGACCTCGGCGAGAAGATCGAGGTCGGGGTTGCTAGCGCGGCTGTCGGTGCCGAGCGCGACACGGGTTCCCTGGGCCAGAAGTGCGGCCAGCGGATAAGGCTCATGCTCGAAATAGGCATGCGTCCGGGGACAATAAACCACTGAAAGATTCTCTCGACCCGCCAGAAAGGCCATCTCTTCGGTCGTTAGATAGTTGCCATGAATCACGAGCACGCGGGGGAGGTCCACAAGTGCCTGGAGAACCTCAAGCGGGGAACGAAAGGCGGCCCGTTGTCCGGGGTGCCACAAGCCCCATTCGGTGAACAGGTCCGCCAAAGGACCGGTCCCGCTGGCGAGAAGTTCCAGCTCCTCTCGCGTTTCGGCCAAGTGCATTGCCACGGGGCAACTGGTTTGGCGCGCGAGGTCGATCAGGGCTGTGAAGAGTTCGCGACTCAAACTGTACGGGGCGTGCGGGCTGAGGCCATTGGCTCCCGAACTGGCGAGGTGGGTTCGCGCGGTGGTGAGTTGGGTGTCGAGGGCCTGGGGTTGCAGGCCGAGGGCCTCGCGAAACACAACGGTTCGGGGGATCGAATCGGGCTGCGGTTCCCACGGGCGGGTGGCGATCTCTCCGAGAGTGGTCACCCCAGCTTGGGCCGATTCGGCCAAGCCTTGCGAGATGGCGTCGCGCGGACTCGCGTCTGATTCTTGTCGTCGCCACTCGACCACGTTGCGAATCCAACTGGCAAAAGTTCCTAGGTATGGGATCGGTTCGCGAAGAGCGCTGAACTCCAGATGCGTGTGCGCGTTGACGAGGCCGGGGAGAAGGACCTGGTCGCCTAAATCGATTTCGCCGCTGACTCGCTGGTTCCCGACCACGGTGATCCGATTCCCAACTATCGTCACTCGCGCATTCTCAAGCCAGTGGCCGTCCGCCCAGACCCAGCGGGCGCGGAGTGTCTTCGGCATCGCCAAGTCATCGTCCATCGCTCGCTCGTCCCCCCAGAGTTTCCATGGCTGGTTTTACGGGAGGTGCCTCGCAAGGAACAAGCGTGTCGTCGCGGTTCGCTCCGCAATCTGCGACTGTGACAAGACATTGCAGCCGCCCCGCTGCCGCGACTACAGTCGCATCCAGGAGCAACTCTTGGAACCGGTGTCAGGCAATTCGTGGATCGAGGCGGGCCGGACCCTTCTACGGCGGGGGGAGGTGAACCGCGCGGTTGCCTATCTGATCGCATCGCGCGGCTGGCAGTTTTGTTCGGGGTTGCTGACCGTCGTTTTGCTCACCAAGTTCCTTCCCGCCGGAGGGATCGGGGTTTACTACGCATTTGCCAGTCAATTGGGCGTGCAGTCGTTCTTTGACTTGGGGTTGCCCGGGATTGTGGCCATTCTAGCCAGTCATGAGTGGACCCATCTGGAACTCTCTGACAGCGGCCAGATGCAGGGAAACGCCCGATCATTATCACGACTGGCCTGGCTCCAGCGATTTGCCGATCGGTGGTTCCTGGTCGCTTCGGTGTTGTTCGTTGTCGTGGCCGGCGGTCTGGGAACATGGAATCTCGCCGCTTCTCAAACGGGGGGCGTCGACTGGCGGTGGCCGTGGATCTGTTCGGTTCTCACCAGTGCCATCTGCCTGCCCTACATCCCGCGGATTGCGATTCTGGAAGGCTGTAACCAGGTCGACCGCGTGAATCTCATGCGGCTCGTCCAGTCAGTGGCGGGCAGTCTGGTCGTGTGGGTCTGCCTGCTCTCCGACCTCGGGCTGTGGGCCTTGGTGGGTTCCAACATGATTCGGTGGGGCTGTGAAACTTGGCTCGTGAGGATTCGGTATGGGGCCATGTTTCGCAGCTTGTCCGATACGATCGTCGATCAGCCGATGAACTGGCGACAAGAAATATGGCCGCTGCAATGGCGGCAAGCGATCCAAAGCGTGGGGATCTACTTTAGCACAGATTTCTTCCAGCCACTGATCCTCCGCTTCCACGGAGGGGTCGCTGCGGGCAGGTTCGGACTGACGTGGCAGGTGTTGAAAACACTGCATTCCATCAGCTTCTCGTGGATTAACACGCGGATGGCCGAACTCGGCGTACTGGCTTCGCGGGGTGAGCATGACTTCTTGCGTCAGCGGCTGCGAAAGACAGGGCTGATCGGGCTGGGGGTTTTTGTGACTGGGGCTGTGGGGTATGGTCTGGTTGTCGAGGGGTTACGCGCAGCGGGGATTAAGTTAGCGAATCACTTCCTGCCACCGAGCGAGGCGACGCTGCTGGCTGTGGGATTAGCAGGAGTTTTGATCGCTACGGTCCGCCAGACGGGGGAGCGGCTTTATAAGCGAGAACCGTTCCTGATCCCGAATCTGGTGACGGCGATCTTCATGGCCGCCCTGGCCTGGGAAGCTGGTCGCCGCAGCGGAAGCTTCGGGCTCGCCGCGTGCTATGCGGGATTGACGTGGGGCTTTACGGTGCCGGTGACTTTGTGGCTGACGCGTCGCACGGCGATGATTGCTTCTCTACCGGCACAGCAGATTCAGACACCGTCTTGACGGACGGCTCGCACCCAGTGAGGTCGGGGCCCGAGGGAAGAACGGACGGCTCGCTGCGCTCGCCGGGCGATTTCGGAGAAATCGCCGACAATGTCGGAAAGCCGGGGTCAGGCGTTCCTGCGTCTCGGATGGTATGCTGATTTCACGACACAATCCTTTCTTCGAGAACGCCATGCCGACACCCCCAATCATGCACCTGCCTTCGACTCTCGCCCGCTGGGCGGTGTGTCTCATCGTGTGGCTGGGTCTGTTGGTCAGCGTTCAGGCGGCCACGCCTGCGATCGAAAATACTTGGCAAGTGATTCAGCTTCAGGGGCAGCGTGTCGGGTATGTGCATGCCACGACCACGACCGAGGTGCGGGACGGCCAGAATGTGATCGTGTCGGATGTCTTCACCCGGATCGCGATCCGGCGTTTTGGGATCAATCTGACGACCGATGTGGTCATGAAAACCGAAGAGACCGAAGGGGGCGATTTAATCTCGGTCTACTCACTACAAGACAACCCACCGTTCAGCCGGACCGAAGCAAAGGGCCGGGTGAATGGGAAGCTGCTGACCCTCGAAACCACGAACGCCGGGAAGACACATACCCGCGAAATCGCGCTGCCACCCGATCTGAAGTCACCCGCTTGGCAGGACCGGTCCCTGCGTGAAGACCCGTTGGAAATCGGGGAGTTACGAAAGTTTCAGACCTTCGAAGCCTCGCTGGGGAAAATCATCGAGGTCAGCATGAAGCGGATCGAAGCGGGCGAAACCACATTGCTCTCGGGCGAGACCGCGAAGTTCCAGCGGATCGAGTTGACGCAGTCCGCGCTCCCCGGCATCACGTCGATGATCTACTCCGACGACGCGGGGACCATGAAGAAGATGGAGATGCCGCTGCTGAAGATGGAGGCGTTCGACTGTACCCGTGATGAAGCCCTCCGCGAGATCACCGAGGCCAACATCGACATCGGCCTCGACACTCTGGTTAAAGTCGGCGTGATCCCGAACCCCCGCGAGACATCGCTGGTAACCTATAAACTGACGCCGAAAGAGTACGACCCGCGGATGGTCTACCCGGCCAGTGCCTATCAAAGCCTCAAGCCCCTCGACAGGGGAGCCTTTGAACTGACGGTCCGAGCTGAGCCCGCCGCCGATGCCCCGCTCGATCCAGCTCCCGAGGCGAGCCATTTGGCTTCTTCCCGGTTCATGGATCTCAACGATGAACTGATTCAAAAGCTGTCCCAGGAGTTCGCCCCGGCAGAGACCGACCCCTCGAAGATCGCCTGGGCAGCCGAGAAGTTCGTTCACGCACACCTGAATCTCAAGGACTATAAAACCAATTTAGCGACCGCCTCCGAAGTCGCGCGCAGCCGCTCCGGCGACTGCACCGAACATGGGGTGTTGCTTGCCGCCTTGCTGCGGGCTCGCAAGATCCCGGCGCGGGTCGCTGCGGGCTTAGTCTATGCCGAGAAGCTAAAGGCGTTCGGCGGCCACATGTGGACCGAGGCGTACCTGAACGGTCGTTGGACCCCGCTCGACGCGACGCTGGCGAGTGGACACGGCGATGCGATTCACATCAAAACATCGGATGCCACCCTCGGCGATGAATCGTCGCTACCCGTGGAGCAGATGCTGCCCCTGATTCACTTGCTGGGTCGGACGACGCTATCGGTGGAGGCGGTTGAACACCGGAAATAGCATGGGAGCATTGTCTACGATGACCCTGTGAGTTGGCTTTGCGAAAGCCCCACAGCCCGCGAACACGGCGGACTCGCCAAGGCGGCGTTTTGCACGTATGCTGACAGCAGAGCCTTCGTCGGACACGCACCATGATCACCCAATTCCGAGTTCAGAACTACAAGGCCCTCCGCGACGTCACCCTTAACCTGACGCCGGTGCATGTGCTGATTGGGCCGAATGATTCCGGGAAGACGAGTTGTCTTTCTGCACTTGCAGCTCTTTGCAGGAGCGTAGAACATCCGATTGCCTCAGCGTTTCTCGGAAGTTGGCAAGGGAATGAGTTAGTTACACATGGTACGGCAGATTGCGTGTCGTTGAAGGCAACCATTGGTGGGATGGGCGAAATCCCGATCTCCTATGGATTTGACTGCGTCTTCGCCTCAAAGGGAAGAGATCCGCAGCTAACAGGCGAGAATGTGAGAAATGGCGACTCTCGTGGCATTAGATTTCAAGCTTCGGGTAGTCAAACGGTACTCCGAATCGCCTCGATTTATCCAGATCAAGCGAAAAATTATTTTCAGTCAGACCCCACGGAGACTGACAATGTTTTGAATGCTCTGCACACGATGTATGAGGCATTATTCAACATCGCCTTTCACCGTTGGGAGCCGCGATTCCTATCGCTGCCCGTCGCCCCTGATAGCAGCCGCAGATTCCGAATGGATCACAACGGATTTGGGCTGGCTCTCTGCTTAGATGACATACTCGGTTTTGATCGCGAACGATTTGGTCAGTTGGAGGATCGGTTTCGATCGATCTTTCCACAGGTCAAAGCCATTAGGCTCATTGCAGAACCTGCCTACCGATCCCCGGTAGATAATCCTTCCCAGGTCACGGTTCTTCAAAAGGCCGATGGAAAGGGAATTCACCTTGAGTTCCTTGGGCAGGCGAAGCTGGTCCCAGCCTCGCAACTGTCCGATGGACTGTTGATCGTATTGGCATACCTCGCGATTCTCTACCTCCCCGAACCACCCCGTGTTCTCCTCATCGAAGAACCCGAGAACGGCATCCACCCGGCCCGTCTCAAGGAGATCATTCGCATCCTCAAGCAACTCGTTTCCGAGCAGTCGCATACCCAAGTGCTGATGACGACGCACTCACCGTATGTGGTTCACGAGTTCGAACCGAACGAAGTCACCCTGTGCGTTCGTGACAAGGAGGGAGCTGTTCAAACACGACGACTGTCGGAGAGTCAGCCAGTTCGAGAGCAGATGGACTTCTTTAGTCTGGGTGAGATTTGGACGCTCGATGGAGACGAGGCCCTCATGCAGCCGATCGATGAAATCGTACAGCCAGCTGCGACTGAGGCGACCACATCACCATGAAGATTCTGGTTGTCTCCGAGGGGAAGCACGAACTGAATCTCGACGATGGCGAACCGACGAATGGACCGCTCGTGAGATTGGTCGCTCGTGTCCTTCGATCGCGTGGAATCTCTCCGTTGGAGTTTGAACGTCGGGCCGTAAAAGATTTACCGCCTGGGATGGGCGTACGTGGCAAGGCAGCCAACTACCAGCATCGAGCGAGAGCCTGGATTCACAAGGCTCAGATCGATGGCTTCGACGCCATCGTTCTATTGGTCGACCAAGACCGAAATCCCGATCGCCGGATTGGGCTCGACGCAGCTCAGGCGGAGACTCGGCTTCATTTGCCTCGCGCAATCGGCTTGGCCGTGGAATCGTTCGATGCCTGGATGCTCGCCGATGAACAGGCGATTTCCAAAGCGACCGAGAAGACCGTCTTTCGGCAAAAGAATCCAGAAACGATCAAGGATTCAAAAGCAGTTCTCCACGCCCTCATTGAAACACTGGGCGAGACTCGCACCACGATGTACTTGCTGATCGCCGAACACAGCAATCTCGAAACGCTCATCGAGCGCTGCCCAGAGGGGTTTGCTCCATTTCATGCGAGACTGACTCAATTGAGCGAACAACATCATCCTGCACATCACTGATCAACGGGCCCCTGCCGTAAATCGCAGCCGATGGCGGCGGAGGTCACGTCGGTGGTTGCACCGGGGCCGACTGCCCCATCTCCATTCGAATCTGATCCCGACGACGGGTCAGGCGTTCCTGGAAGGGGCGGATTAGAACCTCTCCGGGTTGCCGGACCAGGAAGTCGCCCAGCACCACCACTGCCTGATCGAGCAGAGCCACCGCCTCGGCAGCCTGTCCCGAGCGGGCGAGATGATCGGCCAGCCCCGAGAGCGATCTCACGTACGTGATCTGGTAGAGGCTGGTCGTCGGGTAACGCCGCGCCAGAGAGCCCTGAATGTCGATGGCTCGACGGAACCCAGTCTCGGCTTGAGATTCTTTGCTCGCTGCCAAATGGTTGACGGCCAGTCGGCGATACGCCGAACCGAGGAGTGATTGGTATTCGGGGATCGTGGGAGATTCGCTCAGCAACTGTTCCAGGATGGCAATTGCCCGTTCCAGGCGGCTGTCCGTCTCTTCGTCGGGCTGTCCCGGTCGAAAGGTCAGCATGGGGATACAGAGCATGTCGGCCAATTCGAATCGATAGGTCGGAGACTCCGGGGCAGCCTCACCGAGTGCTGTCAAATGGTCAATGGCGGTCTGGAGATCCTGTCTCGCGAGATCGGAATTTCGCTCCCGTCGATGCAGGAAATGTCGATTGCGATACGCCCGAGCCAAGAGCAGTTTGACCTGATTGTTATCCGGGTGAGTTTGAGTCAGCCTCTCGAGCAGGGTGACCGCTTCATTGGAAATACGGTTCAGATCTTCTGGCCAATTCGATGGTCGGGGGCCTGGACGATCTCGCCTCCGCTCGCGATCGGATCGCTCCGAAGCGGGTGACCGAGGTTCTTCCTCGGGAGGTCTCCGGTTTGTCATGGAATTGGCCGGTGGCGGCGGGCGACGACCGCCTTCGAAGTACAAGGCCATAAACAGCTCGAATCCACCCGAGCGGACAAGAACTGTATCAATCAGAAGGAGCGTATTCGCCAGTCCCAACTGGACATCAAACTCGTTGGAGAGGGATTCATCGGACAGGAGTTTTCGGGCTTCATCATGGGCTTCGAAGGCGGCACCGTGGTCACCGCGTTGGGCCAAGGCCACTCCGAGTCGGTTCCAGCATTCGGCATGCGCCACACGCAAGGGGATCGAATTCACTTGCGCCATTCGCAACTTGGAATAGGTCGCTTCGCTGGTCCGGTAGGCGACCTCGGCCTCAGTGGCGCGACCGAGTTGAAAGTGAATGTCGCCGATTCGACTGTGAATCGAAGCGGCTTCGAGGGTCAGGTCGGTTTGGTTCTGTTTGGCAAAACGGTCATAGAACTCTAGTAGACTTCCCAGAAGCGCAGCATCCGCCGAACTGACTTCCGAGGTGTGGGCCACTGCGGGGATTTCGTCCTCAATCTCGAGGGAGATGCGACTCCCCCGCGAGGCAATGTTATCCATGATGTTTTCGAAGGCGCGAATCGCGAGTTGCAGATTCGCTCCGGCCAGATCGCGTTCGACCTTCGCCTCTTTCGCCGCGCTCTCGGCGAGCTGGCTCTTGGTGTCGAGTGCGCTGAGGGTCTTTTGAATCCGCCGATTCGAGACTCCCAGAACCGTCACCAGCGACAGCAGCAGCAGCAGCGACACCGTCCCCAATCCCGCAATCGTCGGGTTCTGGCGACTCCAGCGCCAGAGCCGCTCCACCGTGGTGACCCGCCGCGCCTGAATGGGGAGATCATCACAGTATCGCCGCAGATCCTCCGCGAGTTCCGCAGCGGATTGGTATCGATGGGCTGGGTCGGAGGCGCAGGCCTTGAGCGTAATCGTTTCTAAGTCCGCCGGGATCGCCCGATTGATCGAGCGGGGTTTTCGAGGTAACTCGCGCGTGCCCCGCTCCACGATCGCGGCCAGCGGTTCATCGGGAAAAGCGGGCGTCAACGTGAGCCACTCAAACAGCGTCAAGCCGAGTCCGTAGACATCGCTTCGCCCGTCCGATGTGCCCCGCAATTGTTCGGGAGCGACGTACCTGAGCGTTCCGATAAAGTCCCCGCTGCCAGTAATGGCGTGATCTTGGCTATCGAGTTTGGCCAGGCCGAAGTCGGTGATCCAGATGTTCCCTTCCCGATCCAGCAGCAGGTTGGCGGGCTTCACGTCGCGATGCAGCACCCCCCAGTGATGCGAATGGGCCAGGGCCTCGGCAATCGAAGCGATCGCCGACGCGATATCGGTCCACGCAGCCCGCCAGTTGGCCGGGGCAGACTGATCGGAGACCGCCAAAGCCGGTGGTGATTCGATTCGAGGAAGAGAGCTTGAATTCAGTTCAGGCACGCTGGCCTGCGCAATGACGCGAGGTCCGGTCCCCTGCTCCTCGCCTGGTACGATGACCACTTGCAATGGCGAGATGACTCGCGATCCGGTCCCACTCCCATCTTGAAACGTCGGGGCTGTCCCGTCCGTTCCCGGACCGGATGCTTGCCGTTGGAGGAGTTCATGCACCGTCGAAACAATCGACCGCGAACGAAGATCGTCCCGCGAACCACTCACAACTGGCGTTGAAAGGGGTGTCGTCGTCTGGCCATCCAGGCGGCGACGCCAAGCCTGGATCAACCGATTGAGCGGCACGCCTTCAATAAACTGCATGGCATAGAACTGCAGCCCCTGGTCTTCGCCGACGCCGTAGACCGGAACAATATTCGTATGGTGCAACCGCGCTGCCGCTTCGGCTTCGCGACGGAAGCGGGCTTTTTGCCGCGCGTTCATGCCGAGTTGCGTGCCGAGAACCTTGAGTGCCACGCGGCGATGCAGGGACTGCTGCTCCGCCTCGTAGACGATCCCCATCCCGCCGCGTCCGATCTCGCGGACAATTCGAAAGTCCCCCAGGTAGGTCGGTGGAGCGGGCCCGATCGACGCCGGTGTACTCCCGGATGAGATCGCCTTGCGCAGCTTCAGTTGCTCTAGTTCGATCACGGTTGGGAATATCTCACGAATCTCATCCGCGAGGCTGGGAAACCGCCGAGCGTAGTCGTCGATCGAAGGCGCATCCCCCTGTCGATAGCGGGCGACAAACTCTTCGGCGAGTTGATCGAGCGAGCCAGACTGTTCCTCCGCGTTAAGCATCGCGGGATTGTCCCAAGAAGGCCGAGAGGGTGCCGAGTATTTCCTTGAGCCGCTTCAGCGCCCGAATGTAGCGGATACTGGCGGCCTTGACCTGAATCCCCAGGATCTCGGCCACCTCGTTGTTCGTCAGTTCTTCGAAGTGTCGCAAGGCGAGAACCTCACGATCGATCGGCTCCATGCCGCTGATGACTTGCTCCAGTTGCTTGGACGCCTCTTCCCGCATGATGACGACGCTGGGCGTCGATTCTGAGCCGAGCAACTGCCGGGCGATGGCCTGCGACGTGTCGTGAGACCGCGTGTGATCGATCGCCACCTCACGAAACGCATCCCGCATCTTGGCCCCCAGATGCCGCCGATGCACATCAATGATGGTCTGCAAGACAATCAACCGCAGCCACACATAGAGCGACATCCCCGTCGAATCGAGGTAGCTGTCCATCCGCTGCTGGGCGGCGATCCAGGCTTCCTGAAGCACATCGTCGGGGTCAGCGCGGCTGACGGCCATGGGGTCCATGCGGAACGCCACCAGCCGCCGGAGCCGGGCGTGATGCTTGGTGAATTCCTCCGCCAAGACCCGATCCGGCTCCACCCGCAGCCGCTTTCGCAGTTGCGGGTCGTCACGCACGAGTGACTCCTCGGGTTCTTGCATGAGAGACCATGGGTGGGAGAACGGAAACCAACCGATTTAGTCTACACAGTCTCCGGACAAGCCGGGAGAGTGCGATCCCGTCGGTAAACCTCTTCAAGCAGTCATCGTCCCTGTGCCTATATATTCTCCAACCGCTCGGAGAATAGTAAAGTGCCTATCGGTCTTCACGATGCACACCAGCAACTTCGGCTTGGTGATTCCGGGAAGACGATGAATCCCGTACGATCATTCCGTGAATCTTGGCTAGCGACGCGAACCGCTCATCGCCGATTGGAACATCTCTTGCCGTTTGCTCCCTCATCTCCCGACCAAGTCCTGCTTACCCGCATTCGGCAGGGAGAGGCTGCAGCTTGGCAACGGTTGATCGACGAATACGAAGGTCGGCTCCTGGCGTTTGCCACGAGCCGTCTCCGTGATCGGCATCTGGCCGAGGATGTGGTCCAGGATACGTTCATTGGGTTCCTGACGGCACTTCCGAACTATGACCCCACAACGCCGCTCCAGGCGTTCCTCTTCTCCATCTGTGCCCACAAGTTGACCGATCGCCTCCGTCAGAGTGGCCGGCGACCCCTGTTGCTGGCTGTCAGCGACGAGGGGCCAGCACTCGCCGACTCGGGACAACGCGCTCGCCGAGCCTCCAGCATCGCCCGCAGCCGCGAACACCGCGAGACCGAAGAACTGGTACTCGCCGATTGCCTCAAGAAGCTGATCGAGGCGTGGCGGCAGAGTGGCGAACTGGCCCGCCTGAAATGCCTGGAACTCCTGCTGGTGCGGGGAATCCCCAATCAAGCAGTCGCCACTCAACTGGGAATGAGTGAACAGGCGGTCGCCAATCACAAGCAGTTTCTGGTCGGTAAGCTTCGCGAGGCGGCAAAGTCTGCTCGGCTCACGAACCTGGATGAGAACCTGTGGTAAGGCGAGTCATTTTCCCTGGGCGCTCTCGGAGCAAGCGGTACTTTCCGGTTTTTCGAAATCATCGACACATCCCTATCCGTTGATCTCCGCCGATGGCTTCATCCCGATTACGACGCAGCAGCCAGGTCTCCGGCGGCATTTCGTGGGGCCTGACCTAAGTTCACACGGACCCTGGCGGAATGGACTCACGCGGGATGCACCGAAACTCCCCCTTCGCTGCGACGATTCATCATGCTGATGCTCGATTCCTTTTCAGACGCGCAATGCGTTCACGCCGATGAGCGCGGGCCGTCTCGCCAAGACTTCATGGGGTCGGGCCAACAACTCGAAGCCCTCGCTCGTTGTGAAGAACTCACCGGCCTGTCATTTTCGGTGATCGATTCGGAAACGGGGCAGTTCAGCAGCGGACTCTGCCACGAACTCCTTTCGAGGCGCGCCACCGGCATCCTGCTGGGACTCCAGAAAGCTCCCGTGCATGTCCAAGACGAGAGCGGTTTGATCTTCTACGGGATGCGCGTTCCGGGAACCAAGATCTTCGCGGGTGGGGTTCTGGTGGGCCAATCGGCGGCCATTACGCCCTTGGAATCTGCGGCTACCGAGGCTGGTCTGTCGCCTGTCACGTTTTTGAATTGGCTGCGGCGGCACTCCCAGATCCGTCCCGATGTCGCCCGCCGACTCCTCGACAACGCTCGCGCGATCATGCTCCAGCAACAAGTCGGCGTGGAGTCGGTTCGCACGAGAGAAGCTGTCGGGGGCCAGTTGGGTCAGGTCTACGAAGAAGTGACCTTAGTTCACGACTTGGCGCAGTATCTTCGCCCTGATGTCGAACCCCTCGCGCTGGCCGAGGTCGTGTTGGAACGCGTGCAGTGGATGACCGGCACCGAACTGGGGGCGATCTGCATGCAGCACGGCGGGACTGTGAGCGAAGTCATGCGGGGTTCGTGGGGAATGGAAGCCGCCGAACTGGTCGCCTTTCTGCGGAGCCAATTGGGCGAGCGATCCCCCCAGGTTTTGGTTCGAAATCATCTGAAGACCCACTCCGTGAATGGGCCTTCCCGCCTCCGCTGCCTGGTCGCGATCCCCCTGTTTTTAGAAGACCTTCAGCCGAGTTGGATTGTCCTTGCAAACACCGCCGATGGTCGCGAACTGGGAACCGAAGAGGCCAACCTGCTCAAGTCGATCGGGGGCATCCTGGCGGCCCAACTGCGGGTGTTCGAACTCTTCCGGGACCAGGACACCATGGTCCTGGCCTTCATTCGATCTCTCGTGGCGACCCTCGATGCGAAGGACAGCTACACCAGTGGACACAGCGAGCGCGTGGCTCTCGTCGCGGAGCGAATCGCGAAGCAGATGAATCTTTCGGAGCGCGAGATCCTGGCGATCTTTCAGGCCGGTCTGCTCCATGATTTGGGAAAGATCGGCGTGTCCGATGCCCTCCTTCTGAAGAGGGGGACGCTGAGTGCGGAAGAGTATGCGTTGGTCGCAAAACATCCCGAAGTGGGATATGAGATTCTGGGCGAGCTCAAGGGGTTGATGCACCTTCTGCCGGGAGTCCGACACCACCACGAACGGTTCGATGGATTGGGTTATCCCGACCGCTTGGCGGGAAAGGCGATCCCCCGCATGGCGCGGATCCTGGCCGTTGCCGATGCATTTGATGCGATGGGCAGCGATCGCCCGTATCGCTCGGGAAAGCCGCCCGAAGACATTGAGCAGATCTTGTCAGAAGGCGCAGGAACCCAATGGGATCCGGAAGTCATCCAGGCCTATTTTGATGTCCGACTCGATATTCACCGGATCTGGAGTCTCGCCACGGAACGGCAAGCCCGAGAATCAACATTGCGATCCCTGAAGGCTCGCACCAGCCGTCCGGAGGCCGATCACCGGACCGTTGACCCCACCCAGTCTGCTCTCGAATCGCTAGCGCAGTTCACGAATGGCTGCGCGGGTCAAGTGTAGAACGGACGCCCACCGAGAGATATTCTGCCTGCGGTCAACAATGCCCCGTAGCCACGTTCGCCAGAACGTGGGCGAGTGGCGTGATTCGCCCACGTTCTGGCGAAACGTGGCGACGAGAGACGGCCTCATTTCCACCTGCGTGGCCGTTCAGCCTCAAACTCTTCACGATTTCACGAAATGATTTGCCTCTGCATCTCGAATCCAGCTACACTGATGGGAGATTGTTCGCCGATAAATGAGATGAACATGTGGCTGTGCTGGCGGACTCGGTGACGGGTTCCCCTTGCGGTTGCTCATTCTCACCCGAGACTTGAACCATGCTGACCATTCTTGGCAAACACCACACTTCTCGGTCCGGATTCTGCGATGGGATCTCGCGGCGAGGTTTTTTGACGGTGGGTGGCTTCGCCCTAGGGGGGCTGGGGCTGTCGTCGGTGCTCCAGGCTGAGCCGACAAGTCGCTCCCACAAAGCGATCATCAACGTCTACCTGCCCGGCGGGCCCTCGCACATGGATATGTGGGACATGAAGCCCGATGCCCCGCGCGAAGTCCGGGGCGAGTTCAATCCGATCCAGACCAACGTCCCCGGCATCGAGATTTGCGAGTTGTTCCCCAAGATCGCCCAGATGATGGACAAGTTCGTCCTCGTGCGCGGGCTGTCCGATTCGGATGGGGCACATCATGCGTATCAGTGCATGACCGGTCGCAAAATGGGTGACCGCCAACCGCCGGGCGGATGGCCTTCCGCCGGGGCGTGGGTCTCGCAGCAACTCGGACCGGTCACTCCGGCGATCCCGTCGCACATCGGCTTGATGTACCCGGTCGGACCGTGGGGGCAACCCGGGGATGGCGGGTTCGTGGGTGTCTCGCATGCCCCGTTCAATGTCC